>CAINXF010000093.1 GCA_903854795.1 Candidatus Kerfeldbacteria bacterium | reverse complement strand
CATGAGGACGGTGGCAGCGATAATGGCGATGAGGATGCGCTTATGCATGGCGGTATCCGCTAGATGAAATGAGAGGATGGTAGCCCCATCGGGATTTGAACCCGAGTTTCTTGGATGAGAACCAAGTGTCCTAGACCGGGCTAGACGATAGGGCCCCGCGCAACAACGGTCTCGAAGTGTACTATGACGCACTGATTACCGCAAGCTCCCGATCGGAGACGACGTGCCATTGCGGCGACTTCAATGGATGCTACTTCGAAGCCTCGATGCGCGAAAGTGCGATTGCGGCCAGGAACGAAACCATCGACAGTTGCAGGTAGAAATCAGAGCTCAAGTAGATGATCCGTTGCGAAATTTCCGTGAAGAACCCGAATGCGGCCATCACGAGACCGAACCAATAAAAGATATGCACGAGCACATGGTTATCGAGTCGGAACATAGTATCACCTCCTTTAATACGGCGTTGTGCCATTAGTTGTTGATTGATGAGCCGACGCGTATCGCCTGCTCGACGTAACGATTCGAGTATCCCCATTCATTATCATACCATGCGACGACCTTGACCAGGTCCCCATCGACCACTTTCGTGAGCGGGAGGTCGACGATCGCCGAGTGCGGGTCGGCGAGAAAATCTCGCGACACGAGCGGGAGTTCGTTCACCGCGAGAATGCCCTTCCACGCCGGTTGCGCGGCGGCCTTCTTGAACGCATCGTTCACCGACTCGACGGTCGCCTTCTTCTCAGTGACGAACGTGAAGTCGGTCACCGACACCGATGCGGTCGGTACGCGAAATGCGAACCCATCGAACTTTCCGGCGAGCTCGGGCAACGTCTCGGTCGCCGAGATCGCGGCGCCTGACGTGGTCGGGACGATGTTCATCGCGGCCGCGCGCGCGCGACGCAGGTCAGGGTGCAACGGCGGTACCGGACCGTCGACGAGGTTCTGTTCGGCGGTGTAGGAATGGACCGTCGTCATCATCGCCTTCTTGACGCCGAACGCGTCCATGAGCACCTTCGTCACCGGCGCGACGCAATTGGTCGTGCACGACGAGTTCGAGAAGATCGTCTCGCCCGTATCGTCCTTCTCGTTGACGCCGAGGATGAACGTCTTCATCGCACCATCGCCTTTGACGGGCGCCGATACGATCACGCGCTTCGCCCCGGCCTCAAGGTGGACCTTCGCGGCGTCGCCTTTGACGAATCTTCCCGTCGACTCAAGTACGATGTCGACGCCGAGCTCCTGCCATGGCAATTTCGCCGGTTCCTTCTCTGAAAGGAACTTGATGGCCTTCCCATCGACCGTCAGCGTGGACTCATCGAACGACACCTCGTGTCCCCATCGACCATACGCTGAATCGTACTGCAAAAGGTGCGCCATGACCTCGAGACTCCCGAGATCGTTGATGGCGACCACCTCGAGCTCCGGCTTCGTCACCGCGATCTTGAGCGCCGTGCGGCCAATGCGACCGAATCCGTTGATGGCGATACGTGTTGGTTTCTGTGGCATGGTAACTCGATTAATGTGTAAGGTATTGGCTTCGTTGCACGTGACTTACGCGACTGCCTTTAGTATC
This sequence comes from Candidatus Kerfeldbacteria bacterium, assembly GCA_903854795.1. Lineage (GTDB taxonomy): Bacteria > Patescibacteriota > Patescibacteriia > SBBC01 > SBBC01 > CAINXF01. The sequence continues at coordinate 1,432 of CAINXF010000093.1, read as the reverse complement.
GCATTAAACGCGGTCGCGTTCAAACTGTCCCTCCCGACGAGCACGCCACGTACGGCGTCACCGTCGACGAACGCATGGACGTTACCGGCATCGACGCTACCGCCATAGAGGACCTTCGTCGAAGAACGGACGACGCGCGCGTCGTACAGATCAACGAGCGCTTGGGTGATGACGTGCGCCATATCATGCGCATCGGACGGTTGTGCGGGACCACCGGGACTGATCGCCCAGATCGGCTCATACGCGACGATGAGCTCCTGGCGATGGCGCGGCGGCGGTACGTTTCGCAACGCGCGGTGCACCTGCTGCGAGACCGTGTGATACTGTCCGTGATGGCGGCGGACGTCCATCGATTCGCCGACACAAAGGATCACGGAGAGTCCGTGCCCCATGGCCGCGAACACCTTCTGCTGGACCATCTGGTCGGTCTCGTGGCATTCACGTCGACGCTCCGAGTGGCCAATAATGACGTACGCACATCCGGAAGCGACAAGATCCTCCGCGGACACCTCGCCCGTGAACGCGCCGGGGCTCCCCCACGAGACGTCCTGCGCGCCCACTGCAAAACGCGTGGCGCGGAGCCGCTCGTGGACCGCCGCAAGTGCGGGATAGCTCGGACACACGGCCACATCGACGGACCTCGGTACCGTGATGCGTGCGAGCGCGCGAGCGAGCGCGATCGACTTCGGAAAGGTGAGGTTCATCTTCCAGTTTCCTGCGACGAACGTCCGCGGTATACGGACTTTCGACGAAACGACATGTGTGCGTAGTTGTTTCATTCGACCTCAGTGATCTCATTTCTTGACGGAGCGACATCCGACGATTCCGGCGTAGGAGTGTCTGCAGCTGAAGTTGTTTCCAACTCAGCCGGTAGTACACCTTCTACGACTTCGGTTGGTTTCTTCGGGTTCAGCAGCCGATCGAGATGCTCGTCTTTGTTGAGCTCGAGAAAATTCGGTAGCTCCTGGACATTGCGGATACCGAGGTGCCGGAGCAGATCGAACGATATCTCGTAAAGCGTCGTCATCCGCTCTTTATCCTCACGGGAAGTGATGAGTCCGCGGATGAGAAGGTTCCTCAATATGAGACTACAGTTGACGCCGCGAATGAGGTCAACCTCCGATTTTGGTATTGGTCCGCGGTACGCGATGATCGTCAACGTCTCAAGCGATGGCTTCGTGAGTTCGCCGGTACGTTCATCTTTTAGAAAATCAGCGACCACTTTCGCATTCAAAGAGCTCGTCACCATCTGAACGCTCGAACCGTGCTGGGCGATCTGTATCCCGCGTTCTTCGACGTTATACGACTGCTTCAGCGACTCAAGCTCGACCTCGACCGCCCCATCATCAATGCCCAATAGTTCGGCGATTTTTTTGATACTTATCGGTTTCGAGGCGACGAAGAGAAGACTTTCGATCTTTCCCGCTGGTTT
>CAINXF010000092.1 GCA_903854795.1 Candidatus Kerfeldbacteria bacterium | reverse complement strand
TGGTCGTGCCGGGATCGATGTTCGGCCTCGCCGGTCACCACGTGCCGGACCGCATCGGGTTTCGGAAGACCGTGAGTTGGGACGCGCCGGAGATCGAGAAGCGGTTGATGGGACAGAGTACGGCCGTTGAAACCGATAGCGTGCGGTTGGAGGAGGAAGAAGACCATGGTTACAATCCGACTCTGGACACCGTTTCGTCGTAGGAGTATGTTGTGCTGGATATGGGAAGGAACACTATAGTACGTAGTATTACGGCGTGTGCGGTCGTGTGTGCAATGATGGCGTGCACGATTCCTGTATCTGTGAAGGCGTCAACGCCCGGGGATGGAGTGTATGGTAAGGTGACGAAAATTACCGCCACAATGATCTATCTCAAGGGGAGCTATCTTACTAGAAGCTCAATGACTTGGCAGGTCGCGACGAACAGTAAAACAAAATACTACAATGCAAAAAATAAATTGATAAAACGTACGTCGATCCGAATCGGCGAGTACTTGTCGGCGATCGGTCATCTTGTCAGTCATACGTATCGTATCATCAATGTGACCGAGGTCGACGACTTGAGTAGGTAACGTGCATAGGGCGTCCCAATTCAATATTGTGTATGAGGTGGTTTTTCGACGTGTGCGTCATTTGACGTTGTATACATTAAGTGATAGGACGATTGCAGTCAGGGTAAGGATCCCGGAATGATTTCCCGCCTATTCCGGTGGGAATGGAAGAAGGAGGATGGTGTCATGGCAGGCGAGGCGCTGCAGGGCAGGCAGACGTTCTGTCAGTTCTGTGACAGTAACGTGGGTGTGCAGGTGCACCCGGATCCGGAGAAGGCGGCCTTCCCGGAAGATCACATGGATCGGTACCAGGTCGTCACGCATCCCGACAAAGACGGGAGCAAGTCGTGCATCGGCTCTGGTTCGACGCCGGAGTTCATCGAACACGCTGCGTAGTAGATGGCTCGTTGTGCGATCGCCCCGCAGTGCAATTTGCTGCGGGGTTTTCGATTTGTATGGTATTGGTCTCGCTGGCGCAGTCGGCTATACTACCTGCACATATGGCGCGACCACAGACATTCTCCATCCGTCACCACGGTCGTACGATCGTCGGCGATCTGTACATGCCGAAAGGTCGCGCGGCGCGGTTGCCTTCGATGCTTTTCGTGCATGGCTATCTGTCGCACCGACGTGATAAATGGTTCAGGGAACTGTACGAAAAATTCGTCGCGCACGGGTTTGCCGTGCTGACCATCGACCTTAACGGTCATGGTGAGAGCAGTGGCGATTTCAGGGATTTCACGTACACCCGGGCGATCGAGGACGTCATGGCAGCGGCGCGGTACCTCGAGCAGTATCCGCACATAAACCCGTATAAGATCATTGGCATCGGTCATTCGCTCGGCGGGACCGCGCTCATGTTCGCGAAGGCACGCGGTATTGAATTCAGGACGCTCGCGCTCCTCGCCCCGGTCGGGGACACGACATGGCACTACGCACACCACGAACGGTACCCGAAATCGGAGTTGGCGGCGTGGCGTCGGACCGGTCTGTATACCTGGTACGAAGAGTCGCTCGGTCGTACGTTGAGTCTGCGGTACTCCTTCTGGAAGGACCTCAAGACGCTCGACAGTCTCGCGGTCGCGAGGACGTTGCGACAGCCGGTGTTCATCGCGCACGGTGAATCCGACCGTGCAGTGCCGTTTACCGAGCTGCAACGATTGTTCAAAGCGATCCGTGGTCCGTCGGTGCTGAGGCGGTATGCGTCGTCGGGCCACTCGTTTTGGGACGCACGAGACCGTCGCACACTTTACCGCGATCTATTTACGTTCATCCGAGAGTATCATCCGGTGACCGTCGCGCATGGCGTCGCGGTATTCATCCGGCACGGCGATCAGTACCTCACGTTGAAGCGTTCGAACAAGGTCGGTCAGCACAAGGGACGATGGGCCGTGGTGGCAGGTTATCTGCCGAAAGGCGAGGTGCCGGTCGCGCATGCGTATGAGGAGGCGCTCGAAGAGGCTGGTCTGCACAAGAAGGACCTTACGCTCGTGAAGGTCGGCACGAAGGTGCTGGTGCATGACCCGATCACCGATGTACGGTGGCGATCGACGCCGGTGCTGTTCGAGTCATCGACGAAACGGATCAAGCTCAACTGGGAAAACACCGCGTATCGTTGGGTACCTATATCAAGGATGCCGTTTGATACGAGTTATCCCGGATTATTTGCGCAATGGAAGGCGCTCCATATCATATGATACTCGTCATGGACAGTTCGCGCCGCGGCGAACTCCGTGTCGCGTTATTGAACGGAACGTATGTTCGAATTGTGAAGAAATTCGACACACCCGGGAGCGGGCAACTGTTGAATGTGGTCGAAGAAGCGTTACTAAAACGTGGCGCGACCATCAATCAGCTCACTGGCATCGTTGTAGCGATCGGTCCGGGGCCGTTCTCCGCACTGCGTGCGGCCGTTAGTATCGCGAACGCGTTCGGTTACGCATTGCATATTCCTGTGGTGGGAATTGTTGGTGATATGGATTTGAGGGCGCTCGCGGAAAAGGGGAAAGTCCGATTGCGACGGGCACGCATAGGCGCACGTATCGTCCCACATTACGGTAGTCCCGCACATATCACGAAGGCAAAACGCCGCGCGTAAGGTTTAACGTCGTATAGGGTGTGTGATATACTTTTTTCGTGAGTATTACTACGTACTAATTCGATGATACTCGTCCGCTTTCGCGCGGCACGGGTATTGTTACGGATAAGAGGAACTATGCAGCAGCACGCACATCGTGGGGTCATCCGACTTGTAAGCCTGTTCGGCATCGCGGTCGTAGCGACCGTCGGCGTCGTATTCGCCACGCGGTTCGCACGCGCGACGGCAGGCTCGGTGACGGGTGTGGTGTCTTTCAATGGCGCGCCGGTCACGACCAGTCAGGTCTCGGTGACGCTACAGGACTATTACGGAACGTACTACGGCACCGCGTCATCCCTTACCGCCGGTCGGTTCACCTTTTCGGCCGTGCCAGTCGGGTCGAACTATCTTCTCAGGGTCGCCGTCGTCGATGCTACGCTCGGTGCGGTCGGCATGGAACAATCCAACATCGTCGTGGCCGATGGCGCGGCGGTCGACCTCGGTTCAATCGCGCTTCCCGCTGCGACGAAGACCGTCAGCGGAACCATTACACGCGCGAACGGTGCACCGGTCGCGAACGTGACGATCCATGCGAGCAAAGGTACCATCACCCTGACGACCCTGACCGATGCGGCGGGTGTGTATACCGTGAAGGTCAACGGCGGCATGTGGAGCGTCGGGCCGTTCCCGAACTACAATCCGAGCGGCGAGAACGCCGATTGGTACATCACCACCTCGGTCGGATTCGAATACCAATACTTCAATTTCGTGGACGATCAGACCGTCGAGTTACGGACGGCGAACTTCACCGTCGGGACGGCATCAGCGACGATCACCGGGACCGTGAAATTCCCTGATGGTACGCCCGCGGCGAACTGGAGGGCAAGTTTCGGTACCAACTTCGCATCCCAGATCTCCACGCGGTCCGATGGCACGTTCACCATCCATGTGACGCCGTCGACCGCGAAGTTGAAGATCTGGAACATCAACAACACCGATTCGACGCATTTCTTCCCGACGCAGAACGTGACGGTCGTAGACGGTGCCACTTCCGCGCTCGGTACGTTGACGTTAAGTACGCGGACTTCGCACATCACCGGCCATATCCTTACTCCGTCCGGTGATCCGGTCGCGGGCGCCTATGTGAACGCCAACCTCAAGAGTACGACGGATGAGCAGCAGGTCCAGGCGCAGTCCGGCGCGGACGGCAGCTACAGCGTCCCAGTATCGGCCGGTACGTGGTCGGTACATGTCGGTAAATCGTCGCCGATCTACTTCAACACGTCACCGCTCGACCATGAGGAGTTCACGCTTGCCGACAATACGACGGTAACCCATGACTTCCGCTTTGCGAAAGCGGACGTCACGATCAACGGCACGATCGTCGACGAGAAGGGCAATTGGATCTCAACGCTTAACGCCGGCGTTGATGTCAAAGAGTCGAACATGAGCTGGTCGATGGTCGGCGGTAAATTCACCGTGTATGCCTCTTCGGCATTGGGATCGCAAGTACACGTCACGGTGTGGCCGCAATCGGGATCGCAATATTCGATACCCGACGTGACCACGCTCGCCATCGAGCCGAACCAAACCTACAACATCACGATCGCCGCGAAGCGCAACACGTCGACGATCATCGGTGCGATCCGGGATCAGAACGGCGCCATCATCACGCCGCTCAATGGCGAGGTCAGCGCGTCGAACGGATCGCAATGGTATCTGGCGATCATCGCGGACGGCCATTACACGATCCCGGTGACCGCTGGTACGTGGTCGCTCTCAGCCTGGTCGGAGGATCCGCGGTACCTTAAAACCGGCGGCGCGAGCGTGACGGTCGCGGAGGGCACGACCGTGACCAAAGACCTTTCCTTTACGAGCGCCGATGCCGTGATTAGTGGTACTGTCACGCGACCGGACGGCGTCGCGATCGACGGCGCGCAGGTGACGGTCCGAGAGGACATGTCGGGTATTATGCGATCGCCGCTCTACCTCTATGGTACCGTCACGCAGGGAGCGTATTCGATCCCGGTCGCCGGCGGGAAGAAATACCGCGTGAGCGTCTCTATGCCGAGCGGCATGCCCTCGAACTACCTTCCTCCGAAAGAGGTATTGGTGACCGTTCCCCTGAACTCCACGAAGACCCTCAACTTCAAGTATCTCGCTGCCGATGGCGCCATCCACGGAACGCTCGCGCTTACGGATGGTTCATCGATCAAGAGCGCGATGGTCAGCGGCTACTCCGACAGTGGCGTCGCGATTAGCACAACTGGCAGCACGGAATACACCCTTCCGGTCACGAAGAATGATCGCTGGCACCTTCGTGCGACATACTCCCGTGATGATTCGTTCTACCGTAGCGATGAGGTCATCGTTGAGACGCCTGATTCAATGGATTTTACGGTTCAGAAAGCGCTCGTGCTCAAAAAATCGTCCAATATCATGCCCAATGCCGCGACCGTGACCTTCGATGCGTCGCAAGAGCAGACATTGACGCTCGTGAACGGCGTCCAGGTCTCGGTGCCGGCCGGTGCGCTCGGCGCGCAGGGGACGACGGTCACCCTTACGATCACCCCGAACGCCGACCTTCCGGCGATGATCGCCGACCAGCCGATTGACGGATACGGTTACTCGATCACGGCGAAGACCTCGGATGGTGTCAGCATCACGGCGCTCCTGAAACCGATCACGCTGACCTTCCCCGCGACCTCTTCGACGCTGATCATGCAGAACCTTACGTCGTCTGACGTGTCTGTCGCGACGTACAACCAGACCTCACATGCGTGGCAGAAGTTGAACTCTGCCGCGACGACGAGTACCACGAGCATATCAGGTGGCACCGTCCGCTTCACCGCGACGGTAAGTCACTTGAGCGACTTTGCGCTCACTGCGTCGATCACGTCCGTCCAGAAGAAGACCATCCTCGTATCCTCCGCAACGGGATCGTTCATCGACGTGTACGCGTCAACCGGCGCACGATTGAAACGCATCGTCCCGTTCAGTGGAAAATCGACGAGCGGCGTGAACGCCGTGAGTGCTGATTTGAACGGCGACGGCGTCGACGAGATCGCCATGGTGCCGGCAGGCACCGCGTCGCCCGACGTGAAGGTGTTCACGCAGGCGGGGAAGCTCGTTGCGAAGACGAAGTTCAACGCGTCGAAGTCCGAGAAGGGGCTCGTCCTCGCGACAGGCGACGTGAACGGCGACGGCGTGACCGATCTCGTCGTCATGAACGGCAACGCGAAGAAGCCGTCGATCG
>CAINXF010000091.1 GCA_903854795.1 Candidatus Kerfeldbacteria bacterium | reverse complement strand
GGCAAGTACCTCGGCAGCGGGAACAGCCTCATCATCAATCCGAACACGAACGTCATTTACGCCGTGCGCGGACAAACCGAATATTCCCTGTTAAGCTACGACATCAGTACCGACAGCTGGAACAAGACGACACCGGCGATCCCCTACTTCAACACGACGGCCGGGTTCTCAGGAGGCATCGTCGCATTCGATCCGCGCGGCGCAGGGACCGCGGACGACGTGCTCTACGTGTCTCGAGGAAACGGTTTCTCCGACTTCTGGAAATATACAATCGCGTCGCAGACCTGGACTCAGTTACCAGACATCCCCCACGTTCTTGGCACGGGTCCGAGCGCGACGTATGTCGATCATTCGAACGATGCGTATGATGGTCTCTACGTCGCTACCGGCAACGACTCACAGGGCGACAACCTGAGCTTCCTGTATCGCTACAGCCCGACGACGAACTTATGGACGAAGCTCTCGCACAAGACGCCGACGGGAAATATCGGTGAATTGACCTCCGGTTCGGACCTCGTCTTCGACGGGACGGATAACATCTATACCGCGCAAGGTACCTCGACGGCATTTTACAAATACAACATCTCGGGGAACATTTGGGTGAACATCAGTGATGACGCGATCAATCCTGGCGCGGCGTTCACCAAAAGCGGTACGACGTTCGCCGATGTGACATCACAATTTACGACCGGTGGCACTGGCAACAACGTTACCACGTTCAACGCTCAGAACGACTACATATATATCGGCTCGACCAGTAAATTCATCGCCGCACAGTTCAACCTTCAGAATCCTGCAAGCGCGCCTATTGTCGCGACATATGATTACTCCACTGGCGCCGACGATACGTCATGGGCCTCATTTACCGCGACCGACAGCACCGCGGGCATGACCATGAGCGGATCGATTTCGCTCGATCCAGCCATTTGGGCAAACTGGACCGCCGCGACGGTCAATAGCAGCGCCAACATGTACTACATCCGTATCAAACGGACCGCCGCAACACTGGCGACCGCACCGCAATCGAACACCGTCAGGATCATCAAAATTGACGGCACTGCGCTCACCTACCATAGCCCGACGTACACCGACGTGACTCCGAAATTCTATACCGGCGGTGCGGCAGGCAACTACGTACCAATGTTTAGCGCGAACGGCGACTACGTATACGTCGGTTCGGAAAGTAAATTTTCCGCTCTTTCGGTTCTTTTGTCTACTTCTGCAAGCGCGACGATCACGCCGACGTTCGAATATTGTACCACTAATAATTGTGTGGCAAAAACGCCATTTGCGCCAACTGATGGCACCGCAGGAATGACCATAGCGGCTGGCACCACCGGTTTGATCACCTTCGATCCGACAACCTGGAGCACCTGGGTGCCGACGACGGTCAACGGTGGCGCTAGTCTGTACTACGTTCGTATCACGCGAGGTGCTGTATCACTGACGACCGCACCGATATCCAATGTTATTCGTGCAGTCGATGCCATCCCGGCAGCGAACGCGGTCGGCTCATGCGCGGTGAATGCATTGGTCGGCGGCACGAACTACATCTACCTGACCCGCGCCAACTCCGCGAACGTCTACCGATATAACCTTACCTCGCGCTACTGGCAGAACGACGTGAGCAGCGCTCCGGTCAATCTTACTGGTGACACGTGCGTACTTGAAGGTGCGAACGACGGGACCGAAAAAATACTCTACCCACAAGGCGCGAGCCCCAACGTAAACATGCTAGAGTTCGACCCGAACAATACTGCCAACGGTACCTGGACATCGATGTACACCAACAAGGCGATCGGCATGGCATACACGTACCACACGCTGCCGTACGTCGACGTCACGTCGAAGTTCACTACCGGAGGTGCGGGCAACTACGTCACCATGTTCGGCGCGCAGAACGATTACGTTTATTTCGGTACCGACAGCAAGTTCAACATGGCGATATTCAACCTCCAGGTGAACGCGAGCTCCACCATAACGCCGACGTTCGAATACTCAACGAAAGCAGACGGGACTGGTTGGACTTTGTTCAATCCGATGACCGACGGAACTGCGGGCATGACGACGAGCGGATGGATAACCTGGGATTCCAACGGGTTGCCGGGCTGGACCGCCGCAACGGTTAGCAATAGTACTAACTACTACATCCGCATCAAACGGGCAGCGGTAACGGTCACCACGTTACCACAATCGAATACCGTCAAACTCGGCAACGTAGCACGGGCGACGCTCAGTTATTTCTCGAACGGCGGCGCGTTGACCGTGGGCGCAAGCAACGTCATTTACGGATTCCGCGGCAACTCGACGTCTTCTCTCGAACGCTACGTGGTCGCAGGAACCTCGATCGGATACCAGCCGTCCGGAAGTTGGACCTCGAACATCATTGATTTTAACGCCGGACAAACCAACGGCATTTTCAGCCTCGGCGACGTGGAAGTAACCGACGTGCTCGCCAACAACACATCAATGTCGATCGCGACGAGAACCTGCACGGAAGCGACCTGCACCACGGGCGCGGGCGCATGGACAGCCGTAGCCAACAAACGAACCGTGAGCGGCATCGACTACTATTCGGTTGCCTCCACCGTTGCTCGCTACGGACAGATCCGCGTCACGATGGCCAGCGATGCATTGCTCACGCCGACGCTGCAGGATGTCACATGGCGATATTTCATCGACAGTGCTCCCCCGACCAATCCGACGGGACCGGTGAGCGGCTACACCGACAACGGAAAAGGGACCGTGGTATCAAGTAACACATGGGCGAACGACCTGACGCCGTACTTCGAGTGGACGGCGAGCGATGATGCGAACGGTATCGGCGTCGACGGCTTCTATGTCTACTTCGGCACAAACGCCACGAAAGATCCGGTGACCGACGCGAACGATCCGACTAACCTCGCCTATAAGAGCGGCGCGGCGCACGACTACTACACCGTGGCGAGCGACGGTACGACCG
>CAINXF010000090.1 GCA_903854795.1 Candidatus Kerfeldbacteria bacterium | reverse complement strand
ATTGGCCTCGTCCTTATATCGACGAGCAGGGGATTCGTCGGCGGTTTCAATACGTACCTCATCAGCGCCGCGGTTGAGTATCTTAAGAAGGTCGACCCTTCGCATCGTGATGCTGACATCGTGCTGCTCGGCAAGCGCGGCCGCCCGATCGTCACTCAGCATGGGTATCCTGGCATCGCCGAGTTTGAAAAACAGGACGTGATCACGCATATCGACGAGGTGCGGCCGCTTGCGAAACTCATCAACGACGATTTCACTGCCGGAAAATACGACAAGATCATCCTCGCATACACCGATTTCATATCGACGCTCCGACAGGTACCGCACGTCAGACAGCTCCTCCCGATCGAACGCGGTGAGTCGTCGCATCCTGTAGCGAACAGCGTCGGGAGTAGCAATGGCGCCGCGCATGAGTATCTCTTCGAACCGAACGCCGACGAAGTGCTCGAATCGATCTTACCGCGATTGGTCGAGATGCAGTTGTTCCAGGCGGTGCTCGAATCGAACGCGTCAGAGCATGCCGCGCGTATGGTCGCCATGCGGAGCGCGTCGGACGCGGCGAACGATCTGATTGATGACCTCACACTGTCGTATAATCAGGCGCGTCAGGCGAACATCACGCAAGATCTTTCCGAGATCTCGGCAAGTCGTGCCGCACTCGAATCATAATTTTACTATCAACTATCGAATCATTGGACACGATGCTATGAAACACTCCACCGAAACCTCGCACGGCGCGATCACGCAGGTCATTGGACCGGTTGTCGACGTCAAATTTGAAGGCGAACTTCCGACGATCCACACCGCGCTCACTGTCGAGCGCGAGGGCGGTACGCTCGTCCTCGAGGTCCAGCAGCACACGGGCGGCAACTCGGTCAGGACCGTCGCTATGTCGACGACGGATGGCTTGTCGCGCGGAATGGCGGTCGTTAATACCGGTGCGCCGATCTCGGTACCGGTCGGTCCGGAAACCCTTGGTCGCATGTTCAATGTCATCGGTGAGCCGATCGACGGTAAGGGTCCCGTGAAGACGAAGGAACGCTACCCGATCCACCGCGAGGCCCCGAAGTTCACCGAACAATCGGTGAAAGCCGAAGTGTTTGAGACCGGCATCAAGGTTATCGACCTCATCTGTCCGATCGTGAAGGGCGGTAAGGTCGGTCTGTTCGGTGGCGCAGGCGTCGGTAAGACGGTCATTATCACCGAACTCATCCGCAACATCGCGTCCGAGCACGGCGGGTTCTCGGTGTTCGCCGGCGTCGGCGAACGAACTCGTGAAGGTAACGAGCTCTACCACGAAATGAAGGAATCAGGCGTATTGGGCAAGACCTCGCTCGTCTTCGGTCAAATGAACGAACCACCGGGAGCCCGCGCACGTATCGCGTTGACCGGCCTTGCGCTCGCCGAGTACTTCCGTGACCAAGCTAAGGACGTATTGCTCTTCATCGATAACATTTTCCGTTTCACGCAGGCAGGTTCTGAGGTATCCGCGCTCTTAGGTCGTATCCCATCGGCTGTCGGCTACCAACCGACCCTCGCAGAGGAAATGGGCGAGCTTCAAGAGCGTATCACCTCGACCACGAAGGGTTCGATCACGTCAGTGCAGGCGATCTACGTGCCAGCTGACGACTTGACCGACCCGGCACCGGCGACCACGTTCGGCCATCTCGACTCGACCGTCACGTTGTCGCGACCGCTCACCGAGCGCGGCATCTACCCGGCCGTCGATCCACTCGACTCGACCTCGACCATTCTCGATCCGCTCATCGTTGGCGAGGAGCATTACCAAGTCGCCCGCGGCGTGCAGAAAGTGCTACAGCGCTACAGAGACCTTCAGGACATCATCGCGATCCTCGGAATCGAGGAGCTCCCTGACGAGGACAAGCATATCGTCGCGCGCGCCCGAAAGATCGAGCGGTTCCTGTCGCAGCCGTTCTTCGTCGCCGAGACGTTCACCGGACGCCCTGGCCAGTACGTGCCACTCAAGGAGACGATTAAGAGCTTTAAGGCGCTCTTAGCCGGCGAGTACGACGACGTGCCGGAACAGAACTTCTACATGCAGGGAACGATCGAGAACGTAAGGAAATAATCCATGTCCCACGGCACGCCAATCCTCGTGCATGTCGTTGCCGGAGTAGTCATCCGACGCGATGGACGCTACCTTCTCGTGCAGGAAAAGAAGCCGAAGGTATATGGCAAATGGAACTTACCGGCAGGAAAGGTTGATGAGGGAGATACGATCGAACAGACCGCGATCAAGGAGGCGAAGGAAGAGAGCGGATTCGATGTGAAGCTCGTCCGCAAGCTCGGCATTTGGCAGGAATCCGTGAAGGAGCCACCTGCGCATGCGTTCGAAGCAGAGATCATCGGCGGCGAACTTGCATTTCCGAAGCATGAGATCTTAGATGCGAAATGGTTCTCCATCGATGAGATACGCGGAATGAAATGCAAAATGCAGAATGCAGAAT
>CAINXF010000089.1 GCA_903854795.1 Candidatus Kerfeldbacteria bacterium | reverse complement strand
CGGACTCCCCTTCTTCGCGACGATCGCGACGAGTAGATCGATCGCGCTCGTGACGATATCGAGTGACTGCGCCGCGAGCTTCCAACATCCCTTGATGTCAGTATCGCCTGTTCGGTATGACAATTTCTGAGGCAACAGCTGCTCAAGAATGAACCGTAATGCACGTTGCTGCTCGGCGGTGTTCCCAGCATGACTCAGGGTCTCCGAGAAGAACAATGTCTCTTCCATGACGCCGCCATGGGTGTTGAGGATGCTGAGAATCAGACGCTCGACCGACGCGATGACGTCCTTGTAGCCTTTCGCGCGCATGATCTTTATGACACTGCCGTTTTCGATCTGTCGTATACGTTCCCGCGTCACATGGTACACGGAACCAATCTCCTCGAGCGTCTCAGGATCTGCGCCATGCAGTCCAAAACGACGCCTAAGGACGTCCTGCTCCTTGGTGGATAAGGACTTAATTAACGCGGAAAAAGTCTCGGTTGGCACAAAACCTTCGATAGCTTGGGCATGTTGACTGGACAACACTCTATCGAGGATTGAACCTGAATTTTCGAAGGAATTGAGTTCTGCCATAAAAGCTTGATTTAAGCAATAACTAATATAGCATACGGGGCATTATCTGTCAAGAACTCTTTGACAATAAATAAAAAAATGGTCTGACACCATTATTTACGATGGTCTTTCCTATTGTGTTATGACCGTCGCGCTTTGAACCGCTCGTACACCACGAGGAGAGGTGTCGCAACGAAGATCGAAGAGTACGTTCCCGAGATGATACCGATGATCAGGGCGAGCACGAACATTCTAATCGATTCACCACCGAAGAAGAACAGTGCGAACAGTACGATAACCGTGGTCAACGATGTGTTCAGCGACCGCACCATGGTCTGGTTCAAGCTTTCGTTCACGATGCCCTCGAAGGTCTGCTGCGCGCTCAGGCGTAGTCGTTCACGCACCCGATCGAACACGACGATCGTGTCATGCACGGAGAATCCGAGCACGGTGAGTAGCGCGGTGACGAACAGCGAATTGACGTCAACGTTGAAGAAGTGGCCGATGATCGCAAACACGCCAATGACCATTAGTACGTCATGTACGAGTGCGATGAGCGCCGATAACCCATAGACCCACGAAGGCACTGGACCTCTCGACACTTTTCTGAACGCCCATGAGACGTAAATGAGGATGGCGACGAGCACGAGCGACAGTGCGACGACCGCACGTTGCCGTAGCTCACGGCCGATGGTCGGACCGATGGTGTCGAACGAATCGACGGTCGCGTCAGGGTACGCTGCGGTCAATTGTGACGTGAACGTATCGTGTTGCGTGCTAGTGAGGTATGGCAGACGGATGTCGTATGAGCTTGCGCCGGTCGATTGTACCGATGTCTCACCAAGCGCCATCTTCTCGACGACCGCACGTACGGCGTCAGCCTGTGGTGCTGAAGGAAGGTTGATTGACGCGAGCGTGCCTCCGGTGAAATCGATGCCGAGCCGCAGCCCCCAGATGGAGAATGCGATGATGCCAGGCACCAACAACAAGAGCGACAGGCCGAAGAGATAGTTTCTTTTTTGGACTATGCGGTACATAGACTAGGTATGATGATCGTTCGTGTCGCTCGATTTTGAAAGTCCGGGACCGATCAACCAACGATGGCGGTCGAGCCAATCCCCGCTCACCATTCTGAAGAACGTCCTCGTGATGGTGATCGCAGAGAACATGCTGATGACGATGCCAATCGCAAGGGTTATTGCGAACCCCTTGATGATACTCGTGCCGAACCATGCCAGGATGAGCGCGGTGATGATCGACGACACGTTCGAGTCACGGATCGAAAGCCACGCGCGTTTGAACCCTTCGTCGATGGCGCTCTTAAGCGAGCGTCCCGAGCGTAGCTCTTCACGTGACCGCTCGAAGATCAGGATGTTGGCATCGAGTGCCATACCGATCGACAGGATGAAGCCTGCCACGCCGGCAAGCGTCAGCGTGATCGGCCAGAGTTTGAACACCGCGAGCACCAGCAAGGTGTAGATACCGAGCGCGAAGGTCGCTAGAAGCCCCGGTAATCGGTAGTACGAGATCATGAATAGCGCCACAAGGAGGATGCCCACCACACCCGCGAAGAAGCTTCGTGCGATGGAGATCCTTCCCAATGATGGACCGATGGTCTGTTGACTGATGAGCGATATCGCGACCGGCAAGGCGCCGGCGTTTAAACGGCGCGCCAGTGTCTTCGCCTCGGTAAGCGTGAAGTTACCAGAAATAACCGCGTTTCCTCCGGTGATCTCCTGGTTGACGGTCGGGACGGAGATCGGCGATCCATCGAGGTAAATGGCGACCTGCTTGCCAATGTTTCGTTTCGTGATGTCCGCAAAGAGTTTCGTACCATCGGCGTCGAACACGAGGTTGACCTCAGGTTCACCAGTGTTCTGGTTGAACTCGACGGCCGCGCTCTTGAGATTCTTGCCGGTCAGTGCCGTAGTAACGTAGCCACTGGTCGTACTGGGATCGGTAGTGGCGATGAGTATATGCGCACCATGAACCTGGAGAGTCTTTTTCCCGTTTTCATCGACTTCTTTCGATTCTATACGCTTGATGATGTGGTACCCAAACTGCGTCTTCACCGGCTCCTTCGTGTACTCGCCATCCTTTAATTGGTCAAATAGCGCAGTATCGAATTCGGTGACAAACTGTCCGCGTGGGGCAAAACCAAGGTCACCGCCCAAATCCTTCGAGCCTGGGTCATCCGAGTACTCCTTCGCGAGCGCGGCGAAGTCTGCGCCTGATTTTTGAAGCTTCGCCTCGACTTCTTTAGCTCGCGTAAGTGCTTCCGCCTCGGTACGTAGCTCTTTTGGTACTGATTGTTCACGAAAATCGAGCGAGGGCGTCTCGCCTATCATTTGAATGGCCTGGTTGATGTCCTTCACGCCGGCGAGTTCCACTGACACGCGCCACTGGCCGCCGACCTGGTTGGTCTGGACGACCGGTTCAGACACGCCGAACGCGTTCACGCGACGTTCGATGACGTCACGGACGCCTTGGAGTGCATCGGCGCGGTCTGATGCCTTGATGTTCGCGGTGTCTGCGTTATAGACGAGCCGTGTGCCACCTTGCAGATCGAGCCCGAGATGGACCTTCAGTTCCTTTTTGTAGCTTCCAATCGAAATATCCGGCGCGGTCGGGTAATCGACGAAGCCAGCGGCTACGGTCAATACGATGATAAAGGCGACGGTAATCAAGATGCTCTTGCGCATATCGACCGATATCGTAGCACATTCCTGACGCGTAGGTCAACGCGTCACGATGACCGGCGTGCCGACATCGGCCCACTGGTACAGCACCTTCGCCTCGTCGATCGCCTGACGGATGCAACCATGCGAGACCGGCGTGCCGATATGACCGACGCCTTCATACCTTCTCCCTCCGTCCTTCAACTTCCAAAACGGTAACGCGTGAAGTCCGTACGACCCGTCCGGTGTGAACGCCATCCACCATTCCATGTACAGATCGAAGGGTTTTGAGTACGCGATCGGCATCTTGTTTCTGACCGCGAAGGTCCCGATCGGCGTCGGTGTCGACCACTTTCCGGTCGACACGCGGTTGAACCCGAGCAACGTGCCGTTCTCGTAGTACTTGAGCGTCTGCGCGGTAAGGTTGACCTCGATGTACTTATAGAGATCGGTGCGACCGTCGAGCGACACCGCCCGTGGACCGGTCACGATCGTACCGTTCGCCGCCCCGACGTTCGCGCCACCGGTGAACGATGTTTGATATGAAAGAAAATCCGATAACCGATGACCCATGATCGATGTCGTGGTGATCCTCGGCGTCTTACCTGGCCCGATCGCAGTGATGATTTCAGGCGCACCATCACCGTTCACATCGGCTGAGGAAAGTTGGACGCCGCCTCGGTACTTCACATCATAGGAGGTGAACTCCGAAGTCGGCTTGTTGGGTGACGCGAGATTGAACACTTTTATTGTCGACGTCGAAAGTCGTTCTTGTGCCACGGCGAGCATGGAACGTTTTCCGACTCGCGGTACGGCGGTGACGACGATACCGTACATCGAGTCACCGAATGGTCGCAGGCTCAGTCCGGCGTATTTTCCTTTTGGCGTATAGAAAACGACTTGACCACCACCGAACCCTGCCCCGGTGGCGATCAGCGCTTCTTTGTGTCCACCGAACGCGCCAGCCGCGACATTGACGCCGCCACGGAACGCCGAGTCGTATGCAAGGAACGATGCGACAAGTGTGCCATCTTGTTCGAAGATGTTGACCGTCGGCGTGGTGCCCGCGCCTGAACCAGTAATGATCTCCGCGGCACCATCGCCGTTAAGATCGTACGCGGCAACATTTACGCCGCCACGAAACCCTTCATCGTATGCCATGAAGTGGCTAAGCAGTGTGCCGCTGAGCGAGAACACCTTCACGTCTGGACCGCCGCCTTGTCCTGGCGCCGTAATAATCTCGTTCGCGCCGTCGCCGTTAGTATCCGCGATCGCAACACGGACGCCGCCGCTGAATCCTGCGCCGTACGCCAAAAACTTCGACTGCAGTATTCCCCTGTCGTTGAACACCCTGACCTCGGGTGGAAGTTTACCGATCGACTTCAGCGTTGCCGCCGAAACGTTCGTCGGTTGACACCACAACACCGCGAGTACGGCGATAACCCCGATTCCGAATGCCCTCGCGTACATGCTGTTTTCTTTTCCTAAAGTATGAGAAAGGGCCAGAGGCCCACTACATCATGGCATTTTATTGCCATTATTGTATATGAAGACCTCTGGCCTTCATCGTTTGTTTTCTTTTTTGTTTTACATCAACGAACAATACTGACTTATTAAGAATAGCACAAAAAACACCCTCTGTCAACACGTGTGACTACTTCGCCAGCAATTTGCAGCCGGGATCCTTCGCGAGGTAGCACTTCTTGAATTTCTTGCCTGACCCACACGGGCAAGGATCGTTTCGCCCAACCTTTTCGAGCTGTTGCGCAATCCCTGGAACCTTTAGCGTCGTCGTTTGAGGAGACGTGGCGCCCGAGGTCGCTGACGGCTCGTCGGACATCGTTTTTGCCGGCGCTGACTCAATGACGCTACGCGCCGCCATCGGCGTCTGTTCAGGTGCTTTGATCTGTCCTACCTTAAAGATCGTCGTAGCGATCTGCAGATTGATCGAGTTGATAAGCTGCGTGAACAACGAGAACGCCTCGCGCTTATATTCGACGAGCGGTTCACGCTGTCCATACCCACGGAGCCCGATGCCCTCACGAAGATGGTCCATCAGATCGAGGTGCTCGATCCAGAGCGAGTCGACCGCGCGTAACATGACGCTACGGATGACCTGCGTCGTGAACGCTGGATCATCGATCGATCGTTCGAGCGCCACGAAGGATTGTTCGGCGATGGTGTTTAGGTGGTGGACGACGCGTTCACGGGATTCAAGGCCGTTGCCCTTCTCGCCTGTGTCCGTAGAAAGTTGTTCGACTGAAAGTCGCTGCGATTCGGCGAGTGGTAACACCGCCGATACGGCGTCGTAAAGCTCCTTAAGATTCCACGATGACGAATGCTCACCAGCGGCATGGAACGAGACGATCGTTTCGATCTCCTGGTCGACGATCCCCTTCGCAAGCTCTCTGACGTCCTCGGACTTCGCCATGAGCACCTCGAGACGTTTACGGTACACGACTTCGCGGTGCTTGTTCATCACGTCGTCATACTCGACAAGGTGTTTGCGGATGTCGAAATTGTGACCCTCGACCTTCTTCTGTGCGGATTCGATCGAGCGACTGACCATGGTGTTCTCGATAGGCATGTCATCTGGGACGCCAAGTCGGTCCATCAGATTCTTCATGCGGTCGCTACCGAAGATGCGCATGAGGTCGTCCTCCATCGACACGAAGAACTGCGAAGACCCGGGGTCACCCTGACGTCCGGCGCGACCGCGGAGCTGAAGGTCGATGCGACGGGACTCATGGCGTTCGGTACCGACGACATGGAGTCCGCCGAACCCACGCACCTCTTCCTGTTCCTGTGGAACCGGCGGGTTGCCGCCGAGTATGATGTCGACGCCACGACCAGCCATGTTCGTCGCGATCGTCACGGCACCTTTGCGACCCGCTTGTGCGATGATCGCCGCCTCACGTTCGTGGTTCTTCGCGTTCAGGACCTCATGCGGCACGCCTTCCCGCTCGAGCATCGAGGACAGCACCTCATTCTTCGCGATCGAAATAGTGCCCGCGAGGACCGGTTGGCCCTTTTCGTGACGCTCCTTAATGTCACGTACGACCGCCATGAACTTGCCTTCCTCGGTCTTATAGACCCTGTCCTGAGCGTCCTTACGAACCATTGGTCTGTTCGTCGGGATCGCTACGACATCCAACGTGTATATCTTATGGAATTCCTCGGCTTCCGTCGCTGCAGTACCGGTCATACCCGACAGCTTCTTGTACATGCGGAACAGGTTCTGGAACGTGATCGTGGCGAGCGTCTGGCTCTCCTGCTTGATCTCGACGTTCTCCTTCGCCTCGATCGCCTGGTGCAACCCTTCGGAGTATCGGCGCCCGAACATCAACCTACCGGTGAATTCATCGACGATGACAATCTCGCCGTCGCG
>CAINXF010000088.1 GCA_903854795.1 Candidatus Kerfeldbacteria bacterium | reverse complement strand
CGGACCGGCAAGCTCTGGGGCCTCGACGAGCGGCGTTGGCTCGAGGCGGCGAACCACGCGCCGACCTACCAGATCATATATGCCGGAAAGATCGCGATGATCTCGCTCGACGAACAGGAACGTCCGGTCGGTGCGATCATCGAGGATCCTCCTACCGCCGAGACCCAGCGCATCATCTTCGATCAGCTCTGGCCGATGCTCGCCCACCACTAAGACGCCGTCATGCCGCGCATCATCGCAGACCTCGAGATCCACTCGCGTTTCGCCCGTGCCGTGTCGAAGGATATGAACCTTGCGACGCTCGAGCAGTGGGGCACGCTCAAAGGCATTGAACTTATCGGCACAGGCGACTTCACGCACCCGACGTGGTTCTCCGAGTTGAAAGACGAGCTCGAAGAGGATGGTTCTGGTTTTTTGAAACGGAAAGGATCGGCATCAACCATTCGGTTCATGCTCTCCGCCGAGATCAGCTGCATCTTCGGCCGCAACGGCACGCGCCGGATCCATACGCTCGTCTACGCGCCGAACCTCGCAACCGCCGCGAAGGTCAACGCGCGGTTGAGCACGGTCGGCAAACTGAAGTCCGACGGTCGACCGATCATCGGCATCGACATCAAAGAGCTCTTGAAGATCGTCCTCGATGTCTCGCCGGAGTGCGTGATGGTCCCGGCACACGTCTGGACGCCATGGTTCGGCATGTACGGCTCGAACTCGGGGTTCGATTCACTGAAAGAATGCTTCGAGGAGCTCGCTGACATGATCCCCGCGGTCGAGACCGGCCTCTCGTCAGACCCATCGATGAACTGGCGCCTGTCCGAGCTCGACTCGAAGGCCATCGTCTCCTACTCCGATGCGCATTCGCCGCGTAACATCGGCCGCGAATCGACGATCTTCGAGCTCGCGAAGCTTACCTATACGAACTACGTGAAGGCGCTACACAACCCGTCCCCGAAAAAAAACGATCTCGATCGCATCATCATGACGACCGAGTTCTTCCCCGAGGAAGGCATGTACCATTGGGACGGTCATCGCGCGCACGACCTCCGCATGTCCCCAGCCGAGACCAGGAAGGTCAAAGGTGTCTGCCCGAAATGCGGCGGTAAACTGACCGTCGGCGTCGCACACCGCGTCGACAAATTGGCCGATCGTGCCGAGAGCTACGCGCCGAAGGGCAGGCCACCCTTCATCCGACTCATCCAGCTCTCGAAGATCATCGGCGAGGCGCTCGACCTCGGCCACCTCACGAAGACGGTCGAGATCGAGTACCGTGCAATCATCTCGAACTTCGGATCCGAGTTCAACGTCCTCTTGAACGTCCCGCTCGAGGAGCTCGCGAAACACGTATCGCCGATCACCGTCGAGGGCATCAAGCGGGTCCGCGAAGGCACGCTCCACATCGAGCCTGGCTATGATGGTACCTACGGCATCGTGAAGATCTTCACTGATGCCGAACGAAAGAAGATAGGTCAATCGTCGCTTTTCTAGCGAGTCCCATGCTACTCGCCCTCCTATGCATCATCCTTGCCGGAGCAGCCATCGCGCTCATTTTCGCGCTCTACACGCTCGTGGCGCTCATTCGCGACAAGGTGCCGTATGTCCCGACGCCGAGTTGGGCGATCGAGTGGTTCGCTGAGAACGTCGCTCTTCCCGACGGCGCCATCGTCTACGAGCTCGGCTGCGGTGATGCACGAGTACTGGCTGCGATCAAAAAACGGTTCCCAAAAATAACGACGATCGGCTATGAACGAAATTGGTGGCCGTATGCAATTGCGCGAATCAAGACGCGTGGTACCGGCGTCATCGTCCAACGCAAGGATTTCTATCGTGGATCTTATTATGATGCGACTGCTGTATTCCTCTTCCTGATACACTCGGTCATGCCGAAGGTCGAAAAACTCCTTAAAGCGCAGCTTACACCAGGCGCCACTGTCTACTCATACGGTTTCACGTTCCCGACTTGGCAACTAACACGGTGCATCATTAACCCGAAAAATCCCGAGGGAAGTAAGATCAAAGTCTACCGCGCGTAACGTCAGCTGTATACATCGATACGAGCTTCTTCTATAGTGTCATCATATGAGACGACGAACTGCGATCCACGAGGGCATGGAGGGTTGGACAGCGCCGGAACCGGCGCGGGACCCTTTTACATCGACCCCGGTCGAGCTCGCTCCTTCTGTCCCGGGCGATCTCAACGACTATGAACGGGATCCGTTCCCGCACCTGACGCCGGAAGAACGTGCTTCGGCAATCAAGGAGCTGCCATGGGCCCACGGTGCCAGCGAATACTTCGCGCTCGACTATGCAACGCATATGGACGCGCCCCATTTAACGCGGCTCGCCTATGCGGAACAGGCATCGCTCGAACTCATGGCAAAAAAACTCAAAAAGGATCCTCTCATTCGCAACCTTGATTTCATAAGAAAATACAATCGAGGCGATTCGAGCCTCGCGCAACGCGAAAACGTCGAGACAAGATTTTCACAAGTCGTCGCTTCCGCACGACATCAGGGAAATTCAACCGACGAATGGCTTGAGAACAAAATCGCGTCCGCCACGCTGACGAGCGAAAAGAAACTGCCCGAAGAAGAATGTGCAACGATCGGCGGGTTCGGGCTCGCTGCGCTCGAATCGGACGACTTTCACAACGCAGAGCTGGCGTTCCATGCCGCAGGGCTGATGGACGACCCCCGCGTGACCGCCGCGCTCGAACGGAAACGGACCATGCTCGAGCGCTCGTTTGCCGAACGTACGAAACGCGACGATACGCACGACTATTCCCTGCTGAAACGGTTCGAAGAGCTGTTCGGCGAGCGCACTTCAATACACCGCGCGGCATAATCGTGCGTGGTCTATCATTGGTAGGATGCACGCGTACTTGATTTTTTGCGGTAATAACGTTACAATCGCAACGCTTTCCGAGACGATAATTTCCCATAACGGAAGCGGCACAACACGGAGGCGTGGCAGAGTGGTCGAACGCGCTGGTTTCGAAAACCAGTATACCCGCAAGGGTATCGGAGGTTCGAATCCTCCCGCCTCCGCCAATACAATCTTTTATCGGAGCCGACCCACGTGGGTCAAAACGGTAGTAGGTTGCATTGGCACATAACCCAACCCCTTGTCGGAGTACCCGACGAGGGGTTCTATGTTTTTGTGAGTCTCTTCGTTAGAGAGACATGACTGACCTAATCTCCTTTATTTACTTGTTCTAAAATGTAATGCTGAAGCTAGTAAACTTATGGTGTATGACACAAAAGGTATTTGAAACGCCACATCTTTACTTCAACGAGAAGTGGGTTGAACCACAGCTTGATAAAGTTTGACTGGACGGATTTCAAAATTTGAACCTGTGGAATTTCCGCCGCTAGACATCCATCTCGTGGTAAAGGCTATTGCGACCACTCAAATGAATTTGTCTGCGGCAAGCGGTGATAACTCGCCAACAGCTTGGGCGATAGTGAAATACCGCTGATGGATTGATTTGTCGGCGGTGTAACTCCGTTACCTTCAGCGGTCTAGAAACTGAGTTCATGGAGGATTCGTGGGAAGGTATAACCGCGCAGGTGTTGAATATCATTGTTTCAAACCGTGTTTGGTTCCGAGGTCGCAAGGCAAAAATAAACTACCCGAATGCGGCGGATTCGAAAAACGAAGGACGCTCGCGGATGTCTTGTGAGGTGACATGTGACGTGCTACTCTTGTTGTAAAATATGTAATAGGTAATAGCAAAGAAATATGACTTCTTTGGACGGCCCCGAAACAAAGGTTTCAACTTCTGTGGCTCTGCGACTAATGATCGCGCTGGGTGTCGGCTGTGCTATGACTGCCGCCGTTTTTGTGGCGATCCGCCTGATAACCAATTCGAATGTAACGGCGTTCAGTTGTCCAGATGTCGCCTTTATCCCGAGCCTTCCACAAGCAGATGCCGCGACAGTCGTCAATGATCTACAGGTCACAGACCGGAATATCGAATCGACGAGCGTACAATACGTCGCGAGAAAATCAAACGATAAAAAAGCTGATCTGACAGCGCTTTTGTTCCACCGAAAACAGATGCTCACTCAACTCTTGAATTCCAATGTGCGTGCGGTCGTAGATTCGATCAAAAGAACTAACGCGACGGCGCGACAATTCGGCGATTCATGTGGCGAACATAAAGTTACAATCATCGGCACTTTCAATCGCGGGTACCTTGATACCGCTGGCGGTACGACGGTCCAGGTTGACACACTGACAACGTCCGATAACCATCGATACACATTGTACGCGGCAAACGGCAATGTGCCGGCGATGACGGCTAAAACTGCCTCAGTCACGGGGTACGCCTTGAACGGATCGACGCTATTGTACAACATCGATGCCGGTGTTTCTGCCACATCGAACGATTTTCAAACTCTTACTACTGACACCAACTCGACTACCTCGACCCAGACGATAAAGACGCTTGTCATTATTGCCGGATTTTCGGACCGCCAAGCAGTCGCCAATCCTGCGACTATTGCCCAGACGCTCCAGCAGGTAAATGCTTTCTATCAGGAGAATTCCTACGGCAAGGTTCAGTTCGTGGGAGTTGTACATCCTGATCAGCCGGCGGATATCGTGGGGCCGGTCACCATGTCAATATCATCAACCTGCGATTTTACCTCAACGCTTCAGCCTGCGCTTAACGCCATTGACCCATTAGTGAACTTCCAAAACGGCTATTCCCGAATCATAATAGTCGAACCGTTCCAGTGTGGCTGGGCAGGATTCGCAATGTTAAAAGCAATGTCGGCCACTACACAGGAAGGTACGGTATCGATTTTACCGGTTTGGTTGCCTGATTACATCCCCACGCCGAAAGGTGAATATGTCGTGTCCCACGAACTCGGACACACGTTTGGACTTGAACACGCAACGTTCCTGTGGTGCGGCGATGCTGCCTACCCTGCCGACAGACACGCGTGTCTGTATAGTGACAACCTTCACGATCTCGGTACAGATTGGTCTTACCACGTTGGTGAATACGACGATCTCTATGATGCAATGGGTGGTATGTACCCCCAAGCTACCCAGTTTGATGCCATCCACAAGAACGACCTCGGTTGGTTTTCATCCTCTAATATCCAGACGGTCACAACCAGTGGCAACTACACCCTTGAGCCAATTGAAACGTCGACGTCTGGGCTGAAAGCACTCCGCATTCCCAGTAGCGCGGGCGACTCGATTTTTGTAGAGTACCGTCAACCTATCGGGAGGGATTCCATTTTAAGCCGCGACACCTATCTTAGTCAGGCAACGGACGTCTTTTCTGGGGCACTCATCCACTCGACCGCCATGTACATCAGAGGAGGGGCGGGCACCCAGTCGTTCTTGGTAGATCCGACGCCACCTAGTGACTTCCTGACTCCTGCCCTGAAACCGGGTCAATCATTTACCGATCCAACCACGGGGACGACTATCACGACTCTCACCACCACATCGGCTGGCGTCACAATACACGTCAACATGGGTGGAACGAATACCGCCCCGACCGCCAGTATTACCTCTCCTGTCCAAAATGTGACCATCTCCGGATCGCAGACCGTGACCGCTACGGCGACTGACAGCGATGGAATTACGCGAGTCGAATTCTACGCTTCTGGCGGACACCCTGGACCGTTCGCTGTCGCTACGAGTGCACCGTATTCAGCGGTTCTTGATTCCCGTCACGTGCCGAACGGAGCGAGGTACTTGTGGGCTATCGCCTATAATACCAAAGGATTGAAGGGCACCTCATCGCTCGTGAAAATTACCGTGACGAATGCCGATACGATCTCGCCGAGCGTGAATCTCTTACTACCGACAGGGAACACGACCGAAAACGGCATCGGCATTAAAGCGACGGCGTCAGACAATAACGGAGTCTGGCATATCCAACTGGTGCTAGATAATTACATCTATGGGGATTACTTCATGGATACTGCTTCAGCGCACACATTCGCTCCAATTGGAGCCCACACAGCATACGCGATCGCCTACGATAATGCAGGAAATGTGACGAACTCAAACGTACTTCATTTTAATGTACAGAGCCCCGGCGGGGGTGGCCGTTTACCGATCCAGGTTCCGGTTCCGGTTACGAATTAATAAGGTATTCATTGTTACGCTTTACTACAACGTTTTTTCCGTCTGGTTCCACAATGACTGCTTGCGTGGCTGGGAGAAGGGCGGGTTACTGGAACTAGTCAAGTGTACCCTTGCCAAATCCAAGAAATGAGATAAGACTCAGGCGTCCTTTTGATCTGTACCCCCAAAAGTAGACACTCGTGTCTCATTTCACTTTTGTCCCCCGACCCACCCACCTCAAATCTCCGTGTAGAAAAATCATCAGAACGTCTTACAATACTTGTACTGGTGGGATACTTAACCCAAGTGTTCCGCCAGACATTAGAGAGATACTCATGGATTCAACGACGCGGCAACTTCTGAATGAACTCGATGCGCCCCAGCAAGCACTGGGACCTCATCCGCCGCGACAACGGCATCGTTTCACGCTGCTAATTATTATTGTCTTGATAGGTATCGCCATCGGCTTTGGCGAACTATTTCTAACCGATACTATCCACCTGGGCACGGCATGCAAAGACCTTAACGAGAAACAGTGCAGTATAAACCCAAAATGTTACCCAAACGCAGTATCAGGGTGCGCCAATGGTATCCCCAAGCCCGGAGAGTATTGTGCTATTACAATGGAGTTCAGCGATTGTAGGGACATTCCAAAAGCTGATCTTGAAAAAATCACTAAAGCAAAGAAAGATTGCCGTCATGCCGGCGGTACATGGACCACACAAAGAACATGTGAGTGTACACCTGGAGGCATGTGGGACGGAAAAGGGAAATGCAAAAAATGATGTTATTGAATTGGCAATTGTGCTTGACGATGTCTTGTATTCGGTGTGATCAAACAAACTTCACTCCGGTTAGTACATTGGTGCCCTTCTGAACCCGTGCGATCCGAACAGGCCATGCCATCTCCTGGTATTGGCATAGTTTTTTCTTGATATGTAAACTCCCGAGGTCACCTATGATTCCACAAAAACCCACAAACAAGTTCGTTACGAAACTCGAAGGTGCGTCCGAGAAGTCGACCAAATGGATCGGCTCG
>CAINXF010000087.1 GCA_903854795.1 Candidatus Kerfeldbacteria bacterium | reverse complement strand
CGACGAACACCGGCATCGAGGTGACGTTCAGCGACCCTGGCATCACCGCAGCACAGTTCAAGCAGCATTTTTCAATCTCACCTACCGTGAGTGGCTCATTCGAGGTCCATAATCGCACAATTGCGTTTGTGCCTTCGAAAAAACTCAGCGAAAAAAAGATCTATACCGTCACGATTACGAAAGGCCTGAAACCGGACGGTGTGAACGATGGGATGTCGACCGATATGACGTTCCGTTTCGAGACAGGCGGCCCAGACCAAGGACAGACGACGTACGCGCCGAAGCTTTCGGCCCCGAACTTATTTGAGAGTGTGACGCCGGGTGCACCGATCGTCTTCGCAGGCTCATCCTTTCCGCAAAACCAAGGTACCTCGAAGCCTTACGAGTACACCTTCAACGTGTTCCGGTATGGCTCGCTCGATGACCTTGTGTCCGCGCTGTCGGGCTACCAGGGTAAGTTCGTGCCGTGGGCCGTGTTCGCCAACAACGATGTGACGTTCTCGACCGACGGTCTCAGTAAGGTCGGCAAGTACACGACGTCGTCGCAGGACGGTATCGTCACGCTCGGTACCGGATTTCCTGAAGGTGCGTATCTCGCCGATTCGACCTCGAACGGTGCGCACTCGCAGATACCTTTCATCGTGAGCCCGCTCGGCGTGTATACGCAGACTAGTATCACCGATTCGATCGCGTGGGTGAACAACATGATGACGACGTCGGCGGTCGAGGGCGCGACCGTGTCGATCATTGGTACGGACACGAACGTAACGACCGACAAGGATGGACTCGCACGGTTCACGACGCCGACCACGCTCGTAGGAAACCCCGCCGGCATGAACTTCTTGCGCGTGACCTCAGGGACTACCACGACCATCGCGGCGCTTGAGAGCGGGTATGGCCAGTACATGTACGACCTTGGTTTCGGCGCATCGTACCGGAGTGGTCTCAATACCTACTGGTCGTATCTGTCGACTGACCGGCAGCTGTATCAACCAACTGATACCGTGCATTTTTGGGGAATCATCAAGAAGCGCGATACCGGCGTGGTCCCACCGCAGGTGCACATCGACCTGGTACAGCGCAGCTCGGAAGGGCGATATGCCACGCAGATCCTGAAATCGTTCGACGTGTCGACGACGTCGACCGGTACCTATTTGGGGTACCTCGCGCTGAAAGACATGTCGACGGCCGGATATCCGGAGGTAGTGGTGACCGTCGATGGTGAGGTGGTGTCGGACACTTCGATCACCGTCGAGACCTACAAGAAGCCGCCGTACCAGATCGTCGTCACTCCGAACCACGACGCGCTGTTCGCTGGCGATCCGCTCACCTACGATATCGCGACGTCCTTCTTCGATGGGACGCCGGTGCCTAACGTCGCGTTGAAGGTCGAGAATAACGCCGATGCGCCGACGATTACCACGAACGCCGACGGCCACGCGACGTACACGGTGACCGACACGACGACACGTAACTTCAGCTCGTATATGTCGTTCGTGCCAGTGGAACCTTCGGAAGGCGACATCCGTGGTGATTCCTATGTCACCGTGTATCCTGCGCAGTTCCAGATCGTGGCGCAGGGGACGATGAAGGGATCGGCGGTCTCGCTGTCTGGCAAGGCAAACAATTTGCACCCCGAGCTTGCAGACCCGACGGCAGACGACCCGTTCGCGAAGGTCG
>CAINXF010000086.1 GCA_903854795.1 Candidatus Kerfeldbacteria bacterium | reverse complement strand
CGGTCTACGACGGGTGGACAAACTTCGGGAAGTTCTGGGAGCAGGACAACGGATTCACGATGTCCATGCTCATGAGCAATCCAGGCCACCTCACGGCGATCCTCTCGCAGTGCGGCGGTGGTGCGTACGACCTGTCCGGAACGGCGCTGTGTCGGACAATGATCAACACGCCCGACCGCGGTGCCTACCTGATCCTCGCTCCATCGCGTGGTAGTCGTCCCCACCTCAACTTCACGGTGCAGGATACGCTCGAGGCAATGATCTTCGCCAGCGCCAACAACCAGACACCGTCCGGTGACCTGGTGAACGTGGCGATGTGCGCGGGTATCGACAAGTATCCCGACGAAGCCGACATCGTGCGGTCCTACGTCCTGCTCGGGGATCCAAACCTCCCGTTCAAGGTGCCAGGGCCGGCGACCTGCAGCGTCGCGGATGCGACCGTTGCTCCGAGTTTCGCTATCTCGCCCAACCCGATCCGTAATGGTTCGGCCGCGGTGCATTTCGCCCTCCCGGCGGCGTGCAACGTCGACCTTGTCGTGTACGACATCGCGGGCAGGCAGGTGGCACGGCTCCTCAACGGTCGGCAAGATTCTGGCGTACACACGGTCACATGGAACGGTCGGCAGTTTCCGGCGGGTCTCTACCTCATCCGGTTCCAGTCACCGTATCTCGTGAACACCGTGAAGACAATCCTGCTCCACTAGTCGAGCCAGAAAACGGCTCGCCAATCGCTGGTCACCATTCTGAGGGGAGGTGAAGGTATGCACATCAGATGGCAGTACATGGCGATCGGTCTGATCGCGTTTATGCTCGCGTGCGGACTCCTCGGCGGTAACTAGACCGCCCAGAGAAGTAGTACCGCATCGCTATCCACGAAGTTCCGAAGTGAACCAAGGAATCGCAATAGTGGTTCCTATCCCTGGAGTCAGTCATGGATTTCGAGGATCTGTTCTTCGTCTTCTCCCTGCTGTTCTGCTGCTGCGGCAAGCGCTGTGTGCCGTTGCCGTGGCCCGACCCCAGTCCCGCACCGTCTGACACGACCGTCACGAAGTAGCGCCAGTCCGAAGGCGCGAACAGGTGTAATCACGTCATCCGCGAAGTTCCGAAGTGAACACACGGCATGGTGACATGTTCGTGTTTCGAAAGGATACAAATGATTATCGTCGCGATCATCATTATTGCCCTAATTGCTGGTGGCTGCGGCAAGAAGATGCCCGTCGCGCCCGTGGACAGCCCTCCGGACACGACCGTCTCGAAGCGCAGCGGCGACAGCAGCAAGCGGCGTCTGCACTCATTCCTGAAGGCGCACCGCATGTCGCTCCGCGGCGTCACCGACGAGAAGTAGTCGCAACGAACGCATCACAGAAGCCAGATAAGACAGCTCGCTCGACAACGCTAAACGTGGAGTTTCCCTTTGATCATACGCCAAGAAGTGGCGAGATCCCCCAACGCTCCAGTTTCAAGCGGTAGAAGAGAATCACCCGGGTGCACGTCATGAAGAGATGTGCGCCCGGTTTAAATTTGTACGAAATAATACGATAGCACCGCTGTTCGAATGATGACGCGGTTTTTCGTCTATTGCACGATAACAGGTCGCTCGGTCTTCGTCGTCTGCGGGGCAGGTGATACGACGACGAGGAGTCCGATGATGCCGACAATGGCATACGCATAGTTAAGAGGCGCGTTGAGCGTGATCAAGCCGGGAACGTTGCTGACGCCCGCGAAACCGATGATCGAGAACAGGAGTCCAACAATGGTCACCGAATATATGCATATTCGTCGGTATCGTGGGAGGCACAACGCGCTGATGCCGAGAACTACGTGCAGTGTGGCGTGGAACGGCTTGAGTTGCAGATCGATCGGCGAGTTCATGAAAAAGTTCAGAACGCCGAAGATGAGCAGCAGTGATCCCGAGATGATCGTGAATAACGTATCCGAGGAGATTTTTTTCATTCGTGCGATTTATTGAGTTTGTTAAGTCGGATATGGCCTAAGCGAGGTTAGGAACACGGTGTGCTCATCTATCATACAGATAAACGATGGTTTTGACGATGGTTTTTGTCTTTACGATGAGCCAAAAATATGTTACAATATTTTTGATAAAGACTATATGGCAACCAAAAAAGACGAGTTATCACTCTCAAAGAAGCAGGGAGCTGAGCCGCAGTCGAAACGACGGTCAGAACCGCTAAAACCCGAGACACGTCACGGCATCACCGTCGTGATACTGTTCACCGTTGCGGTCATTTTTTTGTTGAGCTTATTCAAGCTGGCGGGTCCGCTCGGCACTCAGATCGACAAGGCACTCACAATGCTTGTCGGTGGCATGCGCTACTTGATCCCGGTGGTGTTTATTATATATGGTTACCTGTTGCTTCTGCCGGAACGGTATAAACTTCGTACCTCATCGAACGTGGGTGTGATATTACTGTTCATCAGTGGCACCGCACTATTGCATCTCACCGTGTCCCAAGCGAACGCCGTGAGTTCGATCGTGGACGGCAAGGGTGGCGGCTACGTCGGCTTACTATTGAGCTATCCGTTACGGGCACTCGTCGGTTCGATCGCCACCGGCGTAATCCTCGTAGCGTTATTCATCATCGCGCTTCTCGTGACCTTCAACACTACGCTCAAGAATATCGCATCACGCGGCAATATCGTGGAAACAGTGTATGACGCGATCCGGTCATGGTGGTTCACGATGCGGTATAAATTGGAACGCCAACGTGATGAATCGATCGGACCTGACAATCACGCTGATGACGAAGGTGCTGAGGAAGCGCCTGACAGCGGAACGCAGTTCACCGCGACGAAGGTCGCTGCCGAAGTGAACGCGAGCGTCACGCCTGACACCCAAACGAAGCTTTTCGAAGAGCCGGTGAAGAAGATCAGGCGGAAGATCGAGATGCCGACGAGTCTCCTCGAGAACCATCCGTCGAAGCCGACACAGAGTCGCATCGAGGAGAAGAAGGAGCTCATCCGTCGTACGCTCGAGACGTTCGGCATCGCGGTCACGATGGGCGACGTCAACGTTGGCCCGACCGTCACGCAGTTCACGCTGAAGCCCGCTGAAGGCGTGAAGCTCAGTCAGATCACCACGCTCCTGAACGACCTGTCGCTCGCGCTCGCTGCGCACCCGCTCCGCATCGAAGCGCCGATCCCTGGCATGTCACTCGTCGGCATCGAAGTGCCGAACGAAACGGTCGCGATCGTGAACCTTCGCGAGATCATAGAATCCGAGGCGTTCAAGAAACGTAAGACGAACCTGACGTTTGCGCTCGGCAAGGACGTCGCCGGCAAACCGTGGGTCGCGAACCTCGACCCGATGCCGCACCTCCTGATCGCCGGTGCCACAAACTCGGGTAAATCGGTCATGTTGAACTCGCTCATCGTGTCGCTTCTGTATGCGAACTCGCCGGACGACCTGAAGTTTATTTTGATCGACCCGAAGCGCGTTGAGTTCACCGTGTACAACGACATTCCGCACCTGCTCACACCGGTCATCACCGAGACGCAGAAGACCGTAAATGCGCTCCGATGGATCGTCGGCGAGATGGACCGCCGGTTCCAAGTACTTTCGAACGCCGGTAAGCGCAACATCCAGGCGTACCATCAAGACGCTCCCGATGACATGCCGTATATCATGGTCATCATCGACGAGCTTGCGGACCTCATGGCCGTCGCGGCGCAGGAGGTCGAAGGTGCGATCATCCGGCTCGCCCAGATGGCACGTGCGGTCGGCATCCACCTCGTTGTCGCGACCCAGCGGCCGAGCGTTAACGTGATCACAGGACTCATCAAGGCGAACATCACCGCACGTATCGCGTTCAACGTCGCGTCGGCCATTGACTCGCGTACGATCCTCGACCTCTCGGGTGCGGAAAAACTGTTGGGTAAAGGCGACATGCTCTTCGTTTCGAGCGACCTTTCGAAGCCGAAGCGCGTCCAGGGCGCATTCCTCTCCGACCAGGAGATCACCCGCGTGACCGGGTACCTCAAGGAGCAGGGGAAGCCCGACTACATCACGGATGTCACGGAAAAGACGCCGAGCGCGGGAACGCTCGTCACGTCCGATGGTGGATATGACGAGTTCGGCGAGGACGAGCTGTTGAACGAAGCAAAGGAGCTCATCCTTCGTTCGGGTAAAGCGTCGGCATCATTCCTGCAGCGCAGGCTTCGCGTCGGGTATGCCCGTGCCGCACGCATCCTCGATCTGCTTGAAGAGCGAGGCATCATCGGACCCGGTGATGGCGCAAAACCACGTGAGATATTGATCAGTCGAGGTGAGTTCGAGGCGGAAAGTGCCGTGGGTGATGATGTCGAGGAGACAATACATGATGTTGTTGAGGATACGAGCTCCGATGATGAGCAGTCGGACGTGTCCCAATAATGTCGGCATTTCGAAAAAAATCGATCGGCGCGACCGATACGCTCGGTGAGCGGCTCAAGCGGGTTCGCGAAGAACTCGGGTTTTCGGTTGATGAGGCGGCATCCCGCAGCGGCATCAGCGCGAAGTATATTCAGACGATCGAGGAGGGGCGCTACCGTGATCTTCCAGGCACGGTGTATGCGAAAAACTTTGTCAAAAAATACGCGCGACTGCTCGAGGTGAGCGAAGAAACTGCGATCGGCCTTTTTGAGCGGGAACTGCAGGTTGCCGATAAGTTATCGCCGGCGCCATCTGGGGCGCCCGCCACACCGGTTAGGGTGCGTGCGCGCTTGACGCCGGAGGGTATAAAGTGGGCGGTTGTCCTTGTGCTCGGCATCGCCATTCTGATATACTTGGGGCTGGAAATCCGTAACTTTACTGCACCGCCGTCGCTTGTGGTGGTTTCGCCGCCCGACCAGATGACCACCACGAATCGGTCAGTCGAACTACAAGGTACTACGGCCCCCGAGATCACGGTCACCGTGAATGGTAAGGTGGTCCTCGTCGATCGCCAAGGGCAGTTCCGAGAGCAACTCGATCTGCAAGACGGACTCAATACGATCATCGTCAGCGCGCAGAAGAAGCGCGGTACCGCGACGACCGTCGTCCGACGGATTCTCGTCACCTCTTCTACAAACTAATTCAGTGGCGTCAAAGGAACCTCATATGGCAAACAAACAGCCGAAGGAAATGGGTGTGAGCGATCGCAACACCGCGGCGCTCGCCGCGATCGAACAGATCCGTGAGCGTTTCGGCGCTGGGTCGATCATGAAGCTGGGCGAGGCAAAGACGATGCAAGTCGATGCGGTGAGCACAGGCTGCCTCTCGCTCGACATCGCATTGGGCGTGTTCGGCGTACCGCGCGGTCGTGTCATCGAGATTTACGGACCTGAATCGTCCGGTAAAACCACGCTCGCACAGCACATCGTCGCGGAGGTCCAGAAGGTCGGCGGGACCGCGGCGTTCATCGACGCTGAGCACGCGCTCGACCCGGCCTACGCGAAGAAGATTGGTGTGAACATCGATGAGATGCTGATCAGCCAACCCGACAACGGCGAACAGGCGCTCGAAATTCTAGAGACGCTCGTCCGCTCAAGTGCCGTGGACGTCGTCGTCGTCGATTCGGTAGCCGCGTTGACGCCGAAGGCCGAGATCGAGGGGGACATGGGCGAGCCGCAAATGGGACTTCAGGCGCGTCTTATGAGTCAGGCGTTGCGGAAACTCACTGCCATCGTCGCGAAATCGAACACGATCGTCATCTTCATCAACCAGACGCGCATGAAGATCGGCGTATTCTTCGGCAACCCCGAGACGACGACCGGCGGTACTGCATTGAAGTTCTACTCGTCGGTACGCATCGAGGTGCGCCGTATTGGGCAGCTCAAGCAGGCCGACAAAGTTATCGGTAATCGCGTCATCGCGAAGGTCGTGAAGAACAAGGTCGCGGCACCGTTCCGCAACACAGAATTCGACATCCTTTACAACGAAGGTATCTCGAAGGAGGGCGACGCACTTGATACCGGCCTCATGTACGGCGTGATCACCAAGAATGGCAACACATACTCCTTTGGCGAGCAGAAGCTTGGCGTCGGCCGCGAGGTCGCGCGTCAGGCGCTTCGTCAGGACCCGAAGTCGCTCGCGGCGATCCGCGAGAAGATTATCGAAGCGGTAAAAGCGAAACGTGTCGAGGAAGACACGAAGAAGTAGCGAACGAGAAAGTTATACGGAAAACGCGCGTCCTGTCGACGTGCGTTTTCGTTTGAGCCACGCCACGAAGAACACGATCAGGAACACCGGCGTCATGACGAGGAGGTAGGGGAAGAAGAAGCCGTCCTTCGCAGGGATGAATCCCGTGGCGAACAAGATCAATGATTCGATGACGAGGAACAGCAGCGCGGTCTTGCTGCCGAAACGAGCGATCAACGCGAGCGTGCATAACGACAGGAAGATGAAGTCACCGATACCGAGCGCTTCCTCGCCGATGCTGACGAGGAGCATGCTTGAGGTGACGGCGGTCCCGGACGCAGTGACGGAGCTCGTGAGCGAGGTGACGTTGAAGTAGTCGAATGCCGTCAATCCGAGGACGATAGCCATGAGGAACCAGACGTTGAGGAACCCAAGTCGTTGTGCGAGCGTCCAGGCACCGAGCGTGCCGAACACGAACAAGAGCATATCGAGTGCGGGTAGTTGGAACGTCCACGACAGAACGAACGCGATGACCCCACAGACCCCGGCTACGATCTAGAGCATGATCGTCGATTGGATCCTTCCCATGAGAAGAAGCAACCCCGATTCAAGGGCGAGAAGGGCGATAATGAAGCTCTGAAAGATGGCGTCGCGGTTCGCATGCGGCGTGAAAAACCACAGGAGCGTACCGATCGCGATGACGACGAGCGGCAGCGCGATATCCCGTAGTCCCGCACGCTTGACCGGAAACCGTTGTTTGATGGTGGCGCCATCAGGGACGATCTTATGGAAGACGATCGCCATGAAGCCGGCGAAGGCGAAGAGCAGCGTTAGGAGGAAGATCTGCATACTTGG
>CAINXF010000085.1 GCA_903854795.1 Candidatus Kerfeldbacteria bacterium | reverse complement strand
GTTCAAAATGTCATAGCGGAAGTAACTGTTGTACTGGTTACCGCGGGCCAGGTATACGTAGCCGTTGCTGTACGCCGCCGCGCCACCATCGGCAATGCCAGCTGGGGCATCCATGATGTACGACCACGAAAGTGCGCCGGTTCCAGAAATGGTTCCCTTATACATATGGACGTAACCACCACCGCGGGCAACGATGAGACAGCCACCGGCTGACGAACAGGAGGTTCCGTTCGGTACGTAGGTCATGGTCGCGCCGATGCCGGTTGCTTGGTCGACGTCGGTCTGTGGCGACCATGCGTCACTGACGTTGTTCGGGTCGATCGCATATTTGTACGGTTTCGTCGTGCCGCCGGGGAGGTAAAAGATATGACCGTGTTGTCGTAGGCCATCGCGGTTCCCGTCGCGGCGGCGATCGTCGGTTGATGCGTCAGTGATGTCCATGTATTCGCACTCACGTCGAAGCGCTTGAACGTTGTTGCGCCACCGAGTATGGCGAACACGCAGCCTCCCGAATCAAGGCAGTACGTTCCGGTCGGGACGTATACCATGTTGGTGCCTGCGACGATGGTGCCGAAACTTGTTTTTGTGGTGTACATCTTGCTCGAGAGCGAGTAGGCGTAGAAGCTCGTCGTGCTGTTCCCTGCCATCATGAAGAGCGTGTCGTTGCCGTCGTAGGCGAGCGTCGCACCGGCGCCGAGGCCTGTCGTCCCCGCAACCGGGGCGTCGTTCGTCCAGCCGGTGGTATTTGCGTTCGTGAGCGCGGTAAGGATGACGTTGCCGTCGTCAGGCGATGCCGTCGTCTGCGTGTTCGAGGTGGTTCCGAGATTGAAGTTCGCCTGTGTCGTCCAGTCGACGTTCGAAGAGGTGCTGATGCCGGTATATGTATATTGGAACACGGTCTGATCGCTCGAGACGTTTCCTGAGGCGTCCTTTGTCGCCATTCGGAGACACCACAACGTTCCGGCACCGGATTTGGTCATCGGATTGTTCACCGTCAGGCTCGTCGCGGTCTGGAAGTATGATTCGGACGATGATGGATTGAAGCTACAGTTGGTCGTCCAGGCGACGTAGTAGCCCGCGAGAGGTGATTCGGCCTGTGTCGAGGCCGTCCATTCAAAGTAGGGGGTGGTGTAGTAGTATTTCGAATTGACGTCGGATGTCAGCGGTGTCGTCTTGGTGTTGTTGGCGTAGCCGCTGATCGTCGGGTTGCTCGGCGCCGTCGAGTCCTTCTCGTAGTTGATATCGATCGATGAGAGCGTCGGCGTGTTCGTGGCATCGCTCACAAGGACCGCTTTTACTTGGATGTAACGTCCGGCAGGCGACGCGACGTTATAGTTGCCCGGCGTTCCAGAAAGGTTCGCCCAGGTACTCCAATCCGCCTTGTTGCTCGAGGTACGCGTCTGGAAGGTGATCGAGGTCGTTCCGGGCGTCGTCGTGGTCGGTGAGAAGCTGTCGAACGCGCTCGCGTAGTTCAGGTCGATCGGCGCCGAATCCCATGTGGCCGAACTCGGATAGGTACCGGTCGAGAAATTGAATCGGTAGATACCGAATTGGTTTTCACCGCGGACCAGGTACATACTGCCGGCGGCATTTCCTTTCGTGAGACTCATCGATCGCGCGATTCGAGTCGGCACGTCGGCGGCTCTCGTCCATGTTGCGGTCGCGATCGTATATTTCCAAAAATCAGTCTCATATTTTCCGGCCATCGCATAAATGCTCCCAGTGCCGTCGTATTCAAGGGTGCTCGTGAAAAGTTGTGCTGCGGTCGATGTGTCCGTCGGGATCGAGGGGAGTTCAATCCATCGTGAACCCGATGCCTGAGAAGGATCATATCGCAGGAACGTTCCACGGCCGTTGCCGATGAGGGCGTATACGTAGGTGCCGTTGTTGGCCAGTGCGGCGCCATAGGTCGCACCGGTATACGCCGCAAGACCATTCGTATTGAATGAATCGTCGGCAACCGGATTGCCAGCCGCCGCCGAATAGTAAAAGTTAGTAGTCGCAGCACCACGTAACAGATAAAATTTGTTATCCCCGGTACATGTAATAGAGGAGCCGGCTCCAGTTGCCGCAGGTGCCACTAACGTAGTTCCGTATGCGCCCGCGCCTCCACTCGCGATGTTAAACGGATAGATGCTCGTTGAGCTTCCTTGAGAAATATAAATTTGCCCGTTGCCGTCGTAGCACATGCTCGCGCCGATACCGAGCGTACCGGGAATGACGGTTAGTGTGTCCCAGATGCGGGTCGTCATGCTGAACCGACGCAGGGCGGTCGAACTAGGCGTGGCCTGGATGATACAACCGGCCGCATCAGCGCAGTCGGTGCCGTTCGGCACGAACACGGCCAAGTTCTCGGCATTCGTTCCCGATGCTCCCTGCGCGAGGATCGAATCCCAGAGCCCTTTGCCGCTGTTTGCGGCAAGATCATAGCGCATCAGTTCTGAAGCCGTGTTGCCGATCGTGGCGTAGATGTAGTTCTTTGTGACGCCGTTGACGGTCACCGGTAGATACGCCAATGCCGCGCCGTAGGTGGTCCAGGTCGCGGCGCGTTGTAGGTCCTGTGGATTCGTGGTGTCCCATACGCCTGGATCGCCCGGTGTGTATTTCATGAATTCCGCGAGGTTCGCTCCGCGGAAGGCGTAGATCACGTGGTTCGCGTTATCGAGTGCCAGGGCGTCTCCGGTCGAAAAACTTGCGGACGGTGCGGCGGTGTACCACGTATCAAGCGCTATGTCGTAATCATAGAAAGTTCCCAGACTGGCGCCGACCGTGGCGTAGATGCAGCCCAACGTGCAGTGGACTGTCGAAAACGAGTCGGTGAACTGTACGTTCGAGTAGACGAGCGGGTGAGTGTTGGCGTTGCTTATCGGATCAGGGAGCGATGATGCGACGGTCCATGAATTAAGTACGGTGTTGTAGATCCAAAAACCTTCGAGGCTAGAACCTTGGACCGCATAGAGCTTTCCGTTGTTACCACTTTCGATGTCGGCGCCGCCTGCCGAAGTCGATCCCCATTGGCCCGGCGGCCCCGCCAGCTTCGACCACGTATCGGTGGCGATGTTGTATCCCCATAGTTCGCTACCGGCATCGGTCGAGGTCGTACCGTCGTGGCCGTTGATCGCATAGATCGTCCCGTTGTAGTAGGTGATCGATCCGCTGTAGTTGAATTCCGTCGGTGCGTCGGCAAGTTTTTTCCAAGTGTTCGTATCAGGGTTGTACCTCGTGAAGTCGGCGACCCGTCCGCCGACCATCATGTAGAGATACGAACCGTCAGTGGTCAGGTCGGTGCCGTAGTTGACCACCGGGGAAGCAAGGTTCCAGTACCCGTGAATATTTTCCGGGTAGCCCGGTGTTGCCGAATCCCAAGTTCCGCCGGCGCCGGCCTTCAGTTTCAAATCGCCCGAGGACGTGGTCGTGTCGAGCGTGTTCGGGTAGTACTCGCCGGCTTCCCAATCGGACTGCGTGGTGATCGTCGCGGTCGCCGATACTGCGAAGAGGGGACGGATGACGAAGAAGTACGACAGTGCGCAGAGCACGATCGCCGCCGCTGGGACGTACACGGCGAGTTTACGTTTTCGTGAGCTGTGTACGAGTGATATGACCGAGCTTATGCGCGAGGCGCGCCGTCGTATCGGCGCGTATGTTTTCACTCGCGAAATGTGTCGGACGGGAAGACGCGGTCGTTCGGTACGATGAAGCCGGTCCGCGATCATGTGAACCGTTTGTTTGCCCTCACGTCGGATCGCGGAGATGGTACGCGCGCTACGCGACGATGGTTCCGGGATCTTCGTGGAGATTTCTGTCCATGTCCGGAAGTAATCGTCGTTGGCCTCGGTCCTCATTCGTTCATTTTCGGAAATCGTTTTTCGTACTTTCTGGATCGACCGGGTAGCCATCGTCTTTTTTAGCGACGAGATTTTTTCAGTATGAAACGACGCGCCAGGGGTTAGACGCGAGGAATGTTGAACGACTTTTACCGACTTATTTCTCCTCCGATTCACTTTGTTTTGCCTAAAATCCTGCTATATGTGTTTCTTTAGGAAAATCACGTATTTGGGAGTGTGATTACTGGAGATAGTGTAACACATTTTTTCAATTTGGTCAACACGAATTATTTCATATAGTCAAACCATTTTTACTCGTATTATTCTTTCTGTTTATGTAGCACAGAATAGTCTTGCTCGTCTTGATTTTCGACCATCAGATCATGTTACGCCCGCTTTACCGCTTCGTGGTGGGACGATTTATCGTTCATGCCATCGCACTGATGACAGCGGAACAATACGCTACTGAGTTTTTCCTTTCCGATACGGGCATGTTCGAACCGCTATCGAAAAAACGAAGGTCGAAGAAAATCATGTCTAAATATTTCTATTATTTTCGGTTGAATAGAAATAATTCCTCACTGGTATGTGTCAGGACCGTAGGAATAAGTCTCGTAACTTCGCGGACAGCATTATGTTCGCTCCGGGTCGGTGCTGCGGGAGCGGTTGCCACCGGAAATTATGTCCTCACGCTTTGAGTTCTGTGTAAAAAAAGTTTGCGCCCCACGCCGATGCGTGAGTCACAAACTTTTGGCTCCGGGGACAGGATTCTCCCGCGGAGCGGGATCCCGCCTTCCTTTAATAATTACAATAAATGTGGCGGGAGAACCTTAGTAGTGTGTTGAATTTCTTCTGGTGGCTCCGGGGACAGGATTCGAACCTGCGACCAATCGGTTAACAGCCGATCGCTCTACCACTGAGCTACCCCGGAGCCACCAGAAGAATGAATTCTCGATGATTGATTGTGCGATGAGCTTCGTGCCGAGAGTGAGCCGCTCTTCCGGGGCGCTCCGACGCTTCGCGTATGTCGCGCCCGTTCTCGCCGCCGCTTCACAGGCAGTTGTGAAGCTAGCCCTTCGGGCTACGACTCGAACCCACTTCGCTACCCCGGAACGCAAAAACAGTGTACCCAAGTCGCTCACCGCCGTCAATGTGAGTCAAAGTGGTATACTGCGGGTATGCCCCACACGCACGACCATCTTTGTTACACCGTCGAGACGTTCATCGTCCATGACAAACGCGTCTTGCTTCGCATGCACGACAAGCATCATATCTGGCTTTCGATCGGCGGACACATCGAACCGGGAGAAGATCCGCTCGAAGCGGCACTTCGGGAGGTCAAGGAGGAAGTTGGTCTTGCCGTGATGCTTCAAACTTCCGGCCACGACTATGAAGGCACGGACGAGGATTTTAAAAGTTTGGTACCGCCTCGATACCTGAATCGTCACCGTGTCGACGCAACGCACGAGCATGCGACGTTCGTGTACTTTGCCACGAGCTCGACCGACCGTGTGATGCCGACGTACGTCGATGATCGCAGCGATGAGTGGCGATGGTTCACGCGCGAGGAGCTCGACGATCCGAAGTACAAGATCCGTGGAAATGTTGTTTTCTATGCGAAGGCTGCGCTTGATGCGGTGGACACCTAGTCCTAGGGGGGGGCTTGCTTTTTTTAGCCCATATGCTATAGTGTTTGTGCTGTATGGTTTCTTCGTAAGGATTACGTACGAAAGAACAGAAGCCGGTCTGCCGGTAACGGCGGATGCAGGTGGGGTTTTTTAGTAGGACCCCCAACAAGAAAGTAGGTCGACCCTACAGCGATTAAGAGAATAGTAAGCAAGGACAAGTACGCACATGGCGAAGAAACTATACGTCGGGGGCCTCCCGTATTCTACGACAGAGGATTCCCTGAAAACTGCGTTCTCGCAGGCTGGTGCCGTTTCCTCATCCGTGATCATCATGGATAAGATGTCGGGCCGGTCAAAGGGATTCGGATTCGTCGAAATGGAATCCGATGATGACGCTGCGAAGGCTATTGAAATGTTCAATGGCAAGGACTTCGAAGGTCGGACCCTAACCGTGAACGAAGCACGCCCCATGACTGAGCGCCCTCCCCGCCGGACCGGCGGAGGTGGTGGCTTCAACCGTGGTGGTGGAAGCAACTGGGGCAACTAGTCTCAGCAAGAAACCGAAAGACCCGTCCGCAAGGGCGGGTTTTTCTATTGCGTGATCCCGATGTCCTATACCAAAAAGACCCACCAGAATGGCGGGTCTTTCGTTGGTTGGAGTTATGCTCCGAGGACCGAGTCCTTCGCGGCCTTTGCCACGCGGAACTTCACCACAGTCTTCGCCGGGATCATAATCTCGGCACCGGTCGCAGGGTTGCGGCCTTTGCGGGCTGCGCGGTTCTTCTTCAGGAACTTACCGAGTCCTGGGATCGTGAACTCGCCGCTGCGCTTCGCTTCGCCGTACGCGGTCTGGACGAGGAGGTCCAGGAATGCGGCTACATCCTTGCGGGTGTGACCGGACTTCTCCGCGAGGTGGTTGAGAAGTTGCGACTTATTCATGGGTTTATCTGCCATGTGAATACTCCTTGTTAGTTAGTAAACTCTTGTTAAGTTACTGTCTTGTGGAAAAAGTATAGCAAATACGGGGGTTTCTGCCAATGTACGTCAATAGGCGTCATTTAGGGAGACGGCAGCGCGTGCGACCTGCTATACTTGACGCATGTCACACGTTTTCCTATACGCCCTGTCCGCAAGCGTTCTCGCCAGTATTGGCGGGCTTGTCGGCG
The DNA here is from genome assembly GCA_903854795.1 of Candidatus Kerfeldbacteria bacterium. Taxonomy (GTDB): domain Bacteria; phylum Patescibacteriota; class Patescibacteriia; order SBBC01; family SBBC01; genus CAINXF01. Next base: position 7,466 of record CAINXF010000085.1, on the reverse strand, counting down.
CGGTGTTCCTTGTCGTCAAGGAGTCGTTCGCGAAGAAACTTTCCCGCGTCATGTTGAGTTTCGCGGCAGGCGTGCTTCTCGGCGTGACGTTCCTTGATCTCATGCCGGAGGCGCTGAAAAGCTACGATGGCTCCGATCGCGTCTTCACGTTCGTGTTCCTGGGCGTGGTCATATTCTACCTGATCGAACGTGCGGTCGCGTCGTTCCATCGCCACGAACATCAGGCGATCGACGAGCATGCGGAAACGAGTGATGAGGCGCTCAAACGGTCGGTGCCGTTGATCATCTTCGGCGATTCGCTTCATAATTTCATCGATGGCATAACGGTCGCCGTGACGTTCGTGGTCAGCGTGCCACTCGGGATCGCGACTGCGACGTCGGTGTTCGTCCATGAGATCCCACATGAGATCGCCGACTTCACGATCCTACTGAGGACGGGCATGCGTCGGAGCAGGGTATTTCTGGTGAACCTTGTCGCGGCACTTGTGTCTCCGCTCGGTACCGTCGTCGCGTATTTCTTCGCGTCGCACATCCATGCCATCCAGGCGCCACTGCTCGCGTTCGCCGCAGGGAACCTTCTCTATATTTCCATGACCGATCTTCTGCCGCACCTTCACCATGAACGTGATCGTGGTACCGTACTTGTGCAGACGTTATTGTTCGTGCTTGGTGTCGCCATATTCTTCTTCGTGCCGAAAGGATGAACTCACGCACGAACAACGTGATCACGTGGTGCTGCCTCCTGGCGGTCGTGGGTGGTGGCTGGTACGGATATGTCCATCGGTCCGCGATAAAGAACCGTTTTTTTTCCGCACGGGAGAATTTGCCCGTCGCGGTCAACCATGATGTCGCAGCAAGGAACGTGGGCGTCAATTCGAACACGAACGGTGCCGTCAACATGAACAATGCGGTAACACCATTGCCAAAGGAATATAACCTCAACATCGCGTTCACGTCGCAAGCGCCTGATGCGAACTGGGACCAGGACCACGAGGAATTCTGCGAGGAAGCGGCCGTGTTCATGGTAGGCCGGTACTGGCAGGACCGCACCATCAAGGATAAGGCCGATGCCGAGGCGGGGTTGCAACAGATTAAAATATGGGAACTCGCGAATCTTGGGTACTACTATGACACCACCGCGTCAGAGACCGCATCGATCCTTACGGGCATGTACCAGCTCTCGTTCGATCTTGTTGAGAATCCGACCATCACCACGATCAAGCAGGCCGTGGCGTCCGGTAATCCGGTCATCGTTCCGACCGACGGACGTTTACTCGGTAATCCGAATTTCCGGCAGCCCGGTCCGGTGTACCATAATCTTGTGATCAAGGGTTACACGGAAGATGGGAAGTTCATCACGAACGATCCCGGGACGCGGAAGGGTGCGGACTATGTGTACGAACAGTCGGTCATCATGAACGCCATGCACGACTGGGTGCCGGGTGGCGACCGAACGAAACCAGGGAACGGATCGGCGACCGGACAGAAGGTCATCATCATCGCTCATGGCTCATAGTATCCGCGTCATTGCCGCTGTGGTAGTTACGTCGATGCTCTTGGCCGGCGCGGGATGTCGTTTGGAACGTGATGATCAGTTCCCGTCGCCGGCGGTCGGCAGTACGGCGACGTTCCAGGAGTATCCTCGATGGGACATTTCCGGCTCCGTGACCGTGGTCGACGCACACACGGTACGGTTGAACGATTTCACGTTCCATGGTGAAGGACTTACCACTGACATTCGGCTCCAGCGCGGTGATAAGCTCATCAAAGTACTTTCCGATATTTCCGCAACAACCTACGATCATGCAACCGTTGATCTGACCATTCCAAATACCGTGGCGTTGTCCGACTTCAATCTCGTGACCGTATATGCTCCGGCGTTGAGCTCGCCAGTATCGGGTGCATCGTTTGGCGGAAAAAAATAATACGCACTTCCACCGTCAGTGGTCGCGCTGATTTGTGCTGCAATGACTACCTGACGGAGAGATCACCTATCGCGTTTGGCGGCGCAATGTCATTCATCACGCATGTCTGCGAGAGCGATGGTCGCGACACCGTCGTGCTGCATGCGTGTTGGTCGGTGCAGGTCCTTGACTGTCGACCTGCATAGCAGGTGGACCAATTGCCGCAGGACCACTGTTCCGTACACCAAGGAGCGCCGGTCGCGAACGTCCGTGCGCCGATGTCGGTGCCATCCGATCCGGCGCTACGTGCCGGCGAATTATATTTCAGCGTGAAATCGCCGCTGGTTGGATCATTTAGCAACGGAGCTGTTTCTATTGAGTGTGTGTCACTGGTGGGAGCGGTCGCCTGCCATGCGGCCAACGAACTTCCATAGAATCCGAAGGTGACCGTACCCACTCTATTATTGAACAAGTTGTAGTCGCCTGACCATTGGCTCTTTTGCCAGTTGTCCAGGCCAAAGATTGGATCCGCGGTTTGGTACGAGAAGATATCATTCGTGAACGTATCAGAGGGCGGCACCGCGGCGCTTACATCGCGCGAGAGATTGAAGCTCCTCGTGGAGGATCCGGCAGCGTAGAATGTCACATGATTGAAGGTATTGCCGCCGTTGCCGCCGAACCATCCGAGGAATCCTTCGCCCGATGACCAGATGACATCATCGGTGAATCGGTTGCCCGAGCCAAGACCGAACAAGTAGGTCGCGTGGGCGGCGTCGGTCTGGAACGTGTCCGTTTCGAAGACGTTACGTGACGGTAGGGTTTTGTCGGCGTTGCCTGAGGCGATGTGGAGCGCGGGCTGGCTGTGCGACCAGAACACGTTGTTGCGGTACACGCCATCGTCCGACTCATCGCGGAGGTACAGTCCGAGCGTGGTACCGGTCGACCTGACCGTGTTGTTCGTGAACGTGGTGTGCGTCGCGCAGCGGATACGGACAGCCGCCGTTGCTTCTGGTGGCGGATCGTCGTTGCGGGAATCGGAAATCACGTTGTGGTCGACGGTCGCGCCGATGTTCGCGCAAGGATGTGCGCCTCCACCTACGATTTCAAACAGGATTTTTACGTTGGTCGACCCGCCGGTGACCGTGTTCTTTTCCACCACCGGTCGGTAGGGATGCCAACCTTCACGGTCGCCGTCGTTGATCTGGATGCCGCCGTTGCCGACTATGTTATTAGTGATGGTGACGTCATCGGCACCGAGCACCTCGATACCTGACACCGTGAGGTGATCAAACGTGACATGGTTGACACCGTTGCCGAACGCTCTGACGCCTTCGTTCGACACGAGGTTCTGGATGGTGACGTTGTGCCAATTGCTCGGCGTTTGTGCGAGGTCCGGCACGTCGACCGCGTAACCGTTCGTGACGGTGATGCGCTTGCCGTTGCCGTCGAGCGTGACGTTGCTCGCCTTGATGATGAAGCACGCGCCATCGGTCGGATTCGTCGAGATGATATTGGTAGACATGACGTAGCTGCCGCTTGCAGTGATGGTGCGGCAAGAGGAGAGGCCGGTTGCTGCGCGTGCGACCGTATGGTGCGATGACGCGGCAGCTACAATAATCACTCCTACGATAACGATGGATGCGTACTTGAGATGTCGAGAGAGTTGGTGTTGTTTGCGCAGGTGGTTCATGATGTTCTCTTACAAGATTACACGCTGTGCACACGCATGACAAGGATGATCAAGGTCGGTACATGTGTCGAATCGAGCGTAACAATAGAATCTATGAGTTTGGTGGAGAAACGTACAGAATGTTGCTCATGGGAAAACTCACATTGTCTGTAAATGAAATAAAATACCACGTTCAGGTTATGTTGTTATGATAATGTGACTGACTCGCCCTCATGCTCCGCCAATGTACAATGCGAAAGGGAACTATGAGGTGACGCGTTGACCTCGGTCGGGAAGGGGAGTACGATCCTCTTATTGATACTCATTCTCAATAAGGAATGATCACCTTACGTCATACGTCCCAGCGTCAGCGCATCCTTTTCGCGGTAAAGGCCGAGAAGGGGTTGTTAACCGCGCGGCAGGTGCTCGCGGTCGTGCGTAAGGTCATGCCGCGTATCGGTGCGGCGACCGTGTACCGTAATCTCGACTCGCTCTGTAGTCGGGGTGAGTTGTTCATGGTCGACGGTGATGATGGGCGGCGTCAGTACGTCGGGCATGCGTATCACGAAGCACTATTTCGCTGCCAGCGGTGTAAGAACGTACGTAGACTTAACAGTAAAACCCTGGACGATTACGTCCAACGTAAGATGTTCGGGCCGCAGACGATCATGACCTCGCGGCTCACGGCATCCGGACTGTGCACCGCTTGCACGAAACGATTGAAACGACTATGACCACCACCATTTCCGTCGGCGACAACGCTCCCGACTTCACGCTCGATGATCAGCAGGGGAACGAGACGTCACTCGCGACATTCCGCGGCACGCAGTCGGTGCTCCTCATCTTCTATCCGGGTGATGATACGCCGGGATGCACGAAGCAGCTCTGTGCGATTCGTGACGATCAGCAGGCGTTCAAGGAGCGCGGTGTTGCCGTGTTCGGTGTGAACCATGCTGGCACCGCGTCACACACGAAGTTCGTCGAGAAGCATAAGCTCACGACGCCGCTTCTTATTGATACGGATATGAAGGTCTCGGCGCAGTATGGCGCGATTAAGAAGTTTTTCGGCAAGGGCATCATCATGCGCAGCGTCGTGCTTGTCGATAAGCAAGGTATCATCCGGTACGTGAAGCGCGGACTTCCACCGGATGCGGAGATACTAGCGGCGATCGACGCGCTCGTATGAGCATCAGGCAGCCGATCATGAAGCGGCATAAGATCGGACAGAAACGACGGCGTAATCCCTCGACGGTGATTTCGCGCAATACCCGTAAGATTATTGAAAAGAGTTTTGGCGCATGAATGATTTAGTCATCAAGAACCTTTACGTCAGTGTCGCCAAGGATGCTTCCACCCCCTCGCCCCTCGATGATGCTTGGGGCACTCCCCCTCGGACAGGGGGAGAGATTCTCAAGGGTGTGACTTTGACCATCAAGAGAGGCGAGGTGCACGTGCTCATGGGTCCGAATGGGTCTGGCAAGAGCACGCTCGCGATGACGCTCATGGGTCACCCGGCGTATACGGTGATGAAAGGAAGCGTCATGTATCAAGGAAAGAACGTATTGAAGCTGGCACCGGAAGCGCGTGCGAAACTGGGCATGTTTTTGTCGTTTCAACACCCGGTCGAAGCGCCCGGAGTGCCGTTCGGTGTGTTCCTACGGGACGCGTACGAATCCGTGAAGTTGCCGAAGAGACCAATTTCGGTTGCGGCGTTCGATATGATGGTGGCAGGCAAGGCGGCGACGTTGGGACTCGCTTATACCGCGCTCGCGCGGAACCTTAACGAGGGATTTTCCGGTGGCGAGAAGAAGCGTGCGGAAATACTGCAGATGTCGGTGCTCGAGCCATCGATGGCGATCCTCGACGAGACCGATTCCGGTCTCGATGTCGATGCGATGCGGACGGTGGCGCGCGAGATCACGGCGCTCCGTTCGAAGCGTACGGGCATGCTCGTCATCACACACTACCAGCGCATCCTGAAGTACCTGCAGCCGGACGTCGTGCATGTGATGGTCGGTGGCAGGATTGTGGCGTCCGGCGACCGGAAGCTCGCGATGTCAATCGAACGACGTGGATATTATTCTTATCTATCGAAGGAGCGATTATGAAATATCATTTTGCCATTCCCGCACACGACCTTGAAAAGTCAAAACGGTTCTATGAGACGTTGGGATTCTCGGTGCTGAAGGAATATGAAAAGCCCGAAGAGCAGTTCGGATTCGTGCAGATGGCGCACGATGGAGATTTCGTCCTTGAGCTGGTGTCACACCCGTCGACGCAAGAATTCACGGCCCCTTCAAATCCGGAAACGTTGCACGTTGCCGTGACCGTCGATGACCTTCCAGCGACGTTGAACACGTTGGCCACACAGGGTGCCCGCATCCTTCGTCCGATCACCGATGGCGTGGCGGTCGCGCGTTTTGCGTTCATCGCCGATCCCTCGGGATTCCCGGTCGAATTGGTGGAACCGAAATAATCGATGGCGACGTCGACGCACTACAAGATCGCGCAACGTCTTTCGGGGTATCGATTCGGGTTCCATGATGATGTGGCGCCGGTGTATCAGACGCCACGCGGCCTTTCCGTGGACACCGTGCGGTCGATTTCGTCGATGAAGCACGAGCCGGCATGGATGACCGCGTACCGACTCCAGGCACACGCAATGTTCCTTAAGAAGCGGCTGCCGACCTGGGGCGCGGACTTGTCCGGCATCAGGTTCGACGACCTTACGTACTATCTGAAGCCGGTCGTAACGCAGGGGAAGAAGTGGAGCGATGTGCCAGCGGACATGAAGCGGACGTTCGAGCGGCTTGGCATCCCGCAGGCAGAGCGGAAGTACCTTGCCGGGGTCGGCGCACAGTACGATTCCGAGGTCATTTACTCGAGCATCCGGAAGGCGCTCTCAGCGCAGGGTGTGCTGTTCATGGACATGGACGCAGGGCTCCGTGAGCATCCCGATATCGTAAAGCAATATTTCGGCAAACTCGTTCCGTCGCACGACAACACGTTCGCGGCGCTCAATTCCGCCGTATGGTCGGGCGGTTCGTTCGTGTACGTGCCGAAAGGCGTGCACGTGACGATGCCGGTCCAGGCGTATTTCCGGATCAATGCGAAGCGCATGGGACAGTTCGAGCGGACGCTCATCGTCGCGGAGGAGGGAAGTTCGGTCCACTACGTCGAAGGCTGCACGGCACCGGTGTACGCGGCGGACAGTTTGCATGCCGCCGTGGTGGAGATTTTTGTTAAGAAAGGTGCACACGTCAGATATACGACGATCCAGAACTGGTCGAAGGACGTATACAACCTCGTGACGAAGCGTGCCCGCGTCGAGGAGGAGGGGAACATGGAGTGGATCGACGGCAATCTCGGTTCGAAGGTCACGATGAAGTACCCGAGCGTGTACCTCGTGGGACGGAAGGCGCACGGCGAGGTACTGTCGCTCGCGTTCGCCGGCGAGGGCCAGTACCAGGACGCCGGCGGTAAGGCGATCCATACGGCACCGGAAACGACATCACTCATCACGTCGAAGTCCATCGCGAAGGGCGGCGGCCGGACGTCGTACCGCGGGTTGCTCCACATCGCGAAGGGTGCGCGCGACGCGAGATCGACAGTACGCTGTGATGCGCTCATCCTCGATCCGAAGAGCCGATCGGACACGTACCCGACGATGCGAATCCGCGAGCGGCACGTGACGGTCGGGCACGAGGCGACCGTGAGCCGCATCGGCGACGAGCAGTTGTTCTACCTTCGCTCGCGCGGTTTGACCGAAGTCGAAGCAAGCGCCATGATGGTGAATGGGTTCATCGAGCCGGTCGTGAAGCAGTTGCCGCTCGAGTACGCGGTCGAACTGAACCGTCTTATCAATATGGAAATGGAAGGGAGCGTGGGATGAG
>CAINXF010000084.1 GCA_903854795.1 Candidatus Kerfeldbacteria bacterium | reverse complement strand
GTATCGCGCCGTGAAGGACGTGTGCGGCAGGGCTGAGGTGATGCTTTCGACGAACACCGAGCGTGACGCGGTGAACCTTTCGTCCGAGACGATCGCGCGGTACGAAGCGGCAGGGACACCACTCCTTGATGCGATGCAGGCGATCATCGTCGAGGGCACCACGCCCGATCCGCAGTCGGGGTATTTGCTCGCCTATGCGCTCGCTGAAAAACGGCCTCTCCTGTACTTGTACCAACGCGGTGATGTTGCGCCGGACGTGCTTCGCTATTTGAATCTGAAGGATATTCCGAAGTTCGTAATCGTTGCGACGTATCGGCCAGACTCGCTCGAGAAGATTGTTACACAGTTCCTCGGCGGAGTAGGGGACGTGAAGGTGCGTGAGATCCCGCGGATTAAGTTCACGTTGCGCCTCACACAGACGATCGACGAGTTCCTCGATTTCAAGACGCGGAACACGAAGATGACGAAGGCCGACTACCTTCGTGACCATATCGATACGCTCATCGAGCGCGATGAGGAGTTCCAGAAGTATTTAAAGAAGCGAAGAGAGAAATAATTCTAATCGCCACGAGTTGTAAAAGTATGAGCTCGTACCTTTCTTTTTGAATGAAAAAAGAATCAATTGATATTGACCGATGATTTTTTTCGAGATAAAATTACTTTAGAAATGAGCCGTCGCTAGCAGTCAGCGCCGTCGCAAGAATTGATCAATAAGCTCGCTCGCTCACAGTACGCAGGAAACAAAGTCGTCCGATCCGGAAACGCGGATTACGCGACGGCGCACACTCCGTGGATGAACGTGTGGTAAAACCATGCTTCCCTGTGGACATGCGGATGCAATTGCGGATTCCTCACTAACGGTGGCAGCGAGGAAGCCGGAAATGCCGGAATCCAAAGGCCGAAGACCCCGATTCAAGAAGGAGGAAGGGTCATGCGCCGTATGCCGTTCGTTGTCATCGGTATCTGCACCATTGCACTCTCGTTCGGGAGCGTAGTGTCCAGCGCCGCGATGCTGCGCGGGACCGTATCGTACGCAGGTCATCATGCCCAGGCGCTCATCGCCGCGGTGCCCGTTGACACCGTCTCCGGTCGTGTCGACTCTTTGCGCGCGGTCGTGTGCGTGACTGGCCTCAACGGCGCGTTCTCGTGTGCGTCGCCGGAGGGACCGTTCGTTCTCATCGCATGGGACGGCGTCAATGGGGCGATCGTCGAAGGTGTCACGGACACGCCAGTTGCGCTCGTCATGACGCCGCAAGGCCTCCCCGAGGTGGTCGTAGCCAGTTCCGTGTCGTGTTCTTGCCGGCACTGGGTCGGGAACATCTACACGATCTGCTACCTGTACTGGTGGGGCTCGAGCTGTTATCTCAGCTGGGGGTGCGGATGCTAAGCAACGGGGGTATCGAATTTGTTCCGAGTCGATGCCCCCAACTCTATACAAATCATTAGTAATAAGAAAGATATGGATCAACGTTCAAAACTCCTCATGATCATCAAAACTTTTCTGGTGTTTGTTGCGCTGTACGCTATTCCGGTTGGTATCGTCGGGATGTTGCATATCCATGGTATGACGGGGCTGTACGTGGCGGATGGCGCATTCGTGGTACAGGTAGCCGTTATGATCTGGCTCTTCAGAACGCGTCGCATAGTTGCTGCCTATACTGGACTCGCAGTTGTGGCGTGCTCAATCATATTTTTTCTTGTGAACATTTTGAGGTAGTAGATTTACGGATGTGTTCCGTGGTTACGTTGTGGTGGTAAACGCAACGACAGAATCGGCGGCGCGTAGGGGAAGTGTATGGACCTCAATCGAGTAACACTCATAGGGAATCTCACGAAGGATCCCATAAAGAAGCCGCTGCCGAGCGGGCAGTCGTTCAGCACGTTTTCGATCGCCACGAACTACAAGTGGGAGGACACTAAGACGAAAACCGAAAAGGAGAACGTCGAGTTTCATGATGTCGTCGCGTGGGGAAAACTCGCTGATATCATCACGCAGTACGTGAAGAAGGGAAGCAAGGTGTACATCGAAGGACGGCTCAAGAACGACACATGGAAGGCGAAGGACGGCAAGACGCAGAAACGTACCGAGATCGTCG
>CAINXF010000083.1 GCA_903854795.1 Candidatus Kerfeldbacteria bacterium | reverse complement strand
TCTCGCCGCGGAGTTCAGGATTTTCCGTCAACAGCTCGACCTTCGGGCACTGTGCCGCGAGCATGAGCGCCGTGCAGATCGCCGAATTGCCACCGCCGATGACCGCGACATTCTTCCCTGCGTACGCCGGCGCATCGAACACCGCGTGCACGCTGACGCCTTTGCCAATCAAGGCTGCTTCGCCTGGGATGCCGAGGTGGCGATGCGTCATGCCGAACGCGAGGATGACCGCATGCGTGTCATACGACCCATGTACCGTGGTCACCCTGAAGTCTTCGCCCTTGTGGGCGATGTTGCTTACCGCGCCGAACTTCAGCTCCGCGCCGTACTGTTCGGCCTGTGACCGGAACTTGCCCATCAGCTCGGTCCCGCTCATCGGATCGACGCCGGGATAGTTCTCGATGACCGACGCCATCGACGCCTGGCCGCCAACGTCCTGCGACACGACGAGCGTCGCGAGGCCGCGACGCGCGGCGAACAATGCCGCAGTCAGTCCCGAGGCGCCTGCGCCGACGATGATGACATCGTACGTCACGCGTGCTACGAAAGGTTCTTATCGAGCACCTGGGTCAACTGCTGTTTCTGGTGAAGTCCGATGCCCTGCCAGATGACCTTGCCACCCTTGAACAGAATGAGCGTCGGGATCGACAGGATGCCGAACTTCTGAGGCGTGGTCGGGTTCTCGTCGACCTCCATCGCGCCGATCTTCACCTTACCGTCGTACTGCTTCGCAAGCTCGTCGATCACCGGCTTCTGCACTTTGCATGGGCCGCACCAGGTCGCCCAAAAATCGACCAGGACCGGCATTGATGCTTCCTTCATGACCTCGTCGTCGAAATTCTTGTCGGTCAATACGTGTTCGGCCATACGATGGTGTCTCCTTTATTATGTTCGTTCGATTATTGTGCGAGTGAGGGCGACGATCGCGCGGGGATCGACGTGCTTTTTCCTTATCATCTTCGAGAGCTCTTCGTTCAGGAGGATCGCGGCGACGCCGGCGAGCCCCGAGCGGACCGCCTCGATCTGAGCGAGCACCTCTGCGCAGGAACGGCGACGCATGACCATGTGGTCGATCGCGTCGAGCTGTCCGGACAGTTTATGGATCCGTGCGGAAAGCGTGCGGGAAGCGCGTTGTGGTTTCGGTGAAGTGGCCATATATACCCCCTGGGGGTATATTAGGACCACATCCAACCTGCGTCAAGGGGGAATTGGCCGATAATTACGTGACTTGAGTATTTCCAGCATTTTTGTTAGCATGACGGGGCTTTCGGATGCCACGTGCGCGGCCACGTAGCCAAGTGGTAAGGCAGAGGTCTGCAAAACCTTTATCGGCGGTTCGATTCCGCCCGTGGCCTCCAGAGATTTCCCTTCGAGCGGGCGTAGTTCAGTGGTAGAATGCTTCCTTGCCAAGGAAGAGGTCGCCGGTTCGAGTCCGGTCGCCCGCTCCAGCCAATACCAAAACACCCCGCCGATTGGCGGGGTGTTTTTGCAATGTCGTTAGAGTATCTCCATTTTCACGTTCCTGACACCCCATTCGAGGGCTTGGTGCCGATTCGTCATCCAGATGTCGATACGGTTGCCGCCCCGACCCATGCGGTCGAGGACGGTGAAGACCTTGTCGCCGAAGTAGTCGGGGATCCGCACTTTCGTGCCGAACGGCAGGCCATTGGCGGCGATGACGCCATCAGCGGTCTTCGCGCCCGACGCCGTGGTGAACGGATCGCTATCGCATTCTGCAACGGTCGAGGTGTAGGCGGTCGCGGTGACGCGCATCGTCCGCTTCGCAGGTATCGACGGTATCGTCGGCAGTTTCGCGGCAGTTACCACGGGTGTGACGAGCTGCTCGACGACCGGCGTACCGATCGAGGGGAGCGGCGCTGCCGCTACCTTCGCGGACACCGGCTGAGGAACCATGAAGTTAACAAGGGACAGTAACGAGAGGGAAACGTAGAGTTTGTGTTTGTTGCGGCGGAAAAAACGTCGCAATCTGATCATGCAGTACTCGTTAATAGTCTTTCCTGCGGCGGGTCCTTGGCCCTAGTACCGCAGATCCCAAAAAACATACGGTTGACGCATGTTTTGAGGAAAGGCGACCTTATCAGAACAGGGCCGACCTTGTCAACCCTCGTCTTCAGCGGAAACAATAATTATTGGCTAATATTGGCCAAATTTATTGCACCCGAAATAACGACAGCTGACCGAAATCCTTCACGTGGGACAACTTCTTCAATTGGTCTACCTGAAGGGCTCTCGACTGCTCGACTATCACGAATGCGCCGGGCTTTCCGTCGAGTACCGCCTGAAATGCGGCCTGATCTTCCTTCAATGCGATCACTTGCCGCGCGTGGTCGGGCCCTTCCCAGTAGATTGCCGACAACGGGCTTGTGATGTAGCCGATATCGAGGATGTAGACGGTCGCATGCGGGTCGCGGGCCACGATCTCGTTGCGGAACACACGGAACCGGTTCTCGTCCTCCGCGCGCAGGTACCGCGAGAATACCACGAGACTCATGAGCGTCATGTGCACCAACAACACTGCCGATATCACGGACATCGCCTTCCGTCCCATCTCAGGTGACCGTCGGAAGGCGATGACAAGCACCACGGCGATCACGGCGATCACGCCGGCAACGGCTACATACGGCGAGACGACTGCGAGACTCAACACTTTGCTCAATCCGGTCCGGTACTGCACGAACGCATCAACGAGGTAGCCGATGATCGCCAATCCTGTAAGCCAGCGGAGCCACGATGTGCACTTGCCGAACGGCGTCGCGACGAACCTACCGACCAGCAACGCGAACGCGGGGAACGCCGGTGCGACGTACCACGCGAGCTTCGTCGCCGCGAGGGAGAACAAGACCACCGTGCCGATGCCCCACGTCAGGAGAAACGCTTCGGAGAACGTGCCTTCGTCACGACGTCGAACCTTCGAGACCGCGTACGCCGCTGCGGGTACCACGAGCCACGCCCACGGGAACATGCCCTGGTCCACGCCTTTGAGGTACCAGAACGGACCATGGTGTTGGGGTGTGATGTGCAGCTTGATCTCGACGCGCTGTAGAATATGGTAACCGACGTACTGGTCCCAGAACGCGCGGCCCTGCGTCACGAACTCATACGCGTGCCACGGTGCGACCACGGCGAAGAACGTCGCGAGTGCCACCACCACGTGCGACCAACGGTATGGCCAACGACGATGGACCAGTAATGCGAGCAGAAATCCGATCGGTACGACGCCCGACGCGACCGATTTCGTCATGAACGCCAGGCCGATCACGCCCGCGGCCGCCACAAGTAACCATGGTTTCCTCAAACTGCGCCACAACAGGAGTGCCGAGAGCACCAGGAAGAACAACAGCACGCCATCGGTCTCACCGGTCCGGAACGTGTGCGTGAACGTCGATGGCAGCAACGGGAAGATCGCACCGGCGGCCAGTACCACCGACGCCTTTCTGGTCCATAGCCATGCCCATGCGGCGATGAGCATGGTCGCGCCGAGTCCTGCAAGCGCCGAGGGTAACCGGTCGGTGAACTCGTTCTCGCCGAACACGGTTTGTGTCGCCGCGCGGACCCAGAAGGACAACGGCGGTTTACGGAAATAGAAGTCACCGCGGATGTGCAGCGTGAGCCAATCGCCGCTCTCGCGGATCTCGCGGGTGACGAGCGCGTGCACGCCCTCGTCCGCGTTCGCGATCGGGTTGACACCGAGGTTCCAAAAGAACGCGAAGGACGCGATGAGGAACACGCCGATGAACGCGGCAACAACGAACCTGCGCGGGGATGGGACGACGGTATCCATGCGTTCAGTGTACACTATTTCGCATCAATCGTGGACCGAGTCTGGATATGCTAGCATTGGGTGACACACACTATTCGAGCGCTTCGAAACCATGAACACCTCGAAATTCCTGCTCACACACAACGACACGGCGATGGTCGATCTTGTCCGCAGGGCGGAAAAGACCACGCTTGCCGCGTGGGCGATCGATTGTGCCCTGCGCGTCATCCCGCACTTCGAACGACACCATCCGAACGACCGCCGCCCGAGAAACGCGATCGAAATGCTCCAGGCATGGCTCACCACCGGCGTGTTCCGCATGTCGGTCATCCGGAAGGCGTCGCTTGATGCGCATGCGGCTGCCCGTGACGTCGGCGAGGACAACGCGGCCCGCTCGGCAGCCCGCGCGTGCGGTCAAGCGGTCGCTACGGCTCATGTTCCCAGTCATGCTCTTGGCGCCGCACTCTACGCGCAACAGGCCGTCCATCGGGCCGCCGATCCCGCTACTGCAGAAACGGCCACCGCTAAAGAGCGTGATTGGCAATATCAGCGCTTGCTTGAATTGAACACGACTTCAACACGATAGGATTATTTAAATCAAAATCGTCCGGCGTTGCCGGACTGGAGCGGGTAAGGGGAGTTCCGACTTCGTTTCACTTCGTCGGATGAACAACTACCTCGTCCATCTTAATTGACTGGCTCGCCAGACGAAGCGAAGCGAAGTCTGGAGCGGGTAAGGGGAGTCGAACCCCTGTCATCAGCTTGGAAAGCTGAGGTAATACCGTTATACGATACCCGCGTGGAGCTACACTGTACCGTCCCAGCCGAATTTTTTCAAATCCACAAAAAGGTTACTGTCACGCACCTCGACCTCGACACCTTCCGCGCGCAGGAGCGCTGCCTGCTGTTCCTTCGGCGTGCGCATGTTCTCGATCGAGATCATGCCTTCCTTGTTGACCACGCGCTGCCATGGGACGTTCGTACCGGACTTCAACGTACGGAGCGCCCACCCCACGACCTGCGCGCCACGTGGACTACCACAAAGCGCCGCGACCTGACCGTACGTCGCTACCTTGCCGCGCGGGACCTTGCGAACGGTGTTGTAGATCCTGAAATAAAGGTTCAGACCGCGTGGCATGGCTACTTCTTCAATCCCAATCGCGCGATGACCGCGGCGGCATCCTTGCCGGTCATGATCCTCGGCTGCGCGTAGTTCTCGATCAACACCGGCGTATACTCGATCGTACTCACCTTCGTGCCCTTGAACGTGATCTTCGCGGTCATGCCGTGACGCGTGTCCATCGACCACATCTGATCGAACACGAAGTTCCCGAGGCTGTAGAGGATCCATTTGCCCTTGTACTTCTCGACGGTCTGCACGACGTGCGGGTGGTGGCCGATCACGATCTCCGCGCCCGCGTCGATCGCCCCACGCGCGAACGCCGTCTGCCGCGCGTTCGGTGTCGGCGTGTACTCGGTGCCGGAGTGCATGGACACGATCACGACATCGGCCTTCTTCTTCGCCGCCTTCACGGCGTTGGCCATGGTCGCGATGTTCATGAATGCCGTGCCGGCATGGGTCGTAGTCGCACCGTATGACGCAGGCACCACATCGCTATCGTTGAACGCGAGGAATGCGAACTTCACGCCCTTGATCGTGAGGGTTGCCGGTTTCAACGCGTCAGCAAGCGTCGCACCGGCGCCCGCGTGCGTGATTCCCGCTTTGTCGAGGTACGAGATTGTGTCGCTCAGACCCTTCGTGCCCTGGTTCATCGTATGGTTATTCGCGAGCGACACCACGGAGATGCCCGCGGTCTTCATACCCTTCTCGACACCCGGATCGCTCCGGAACGTCATCGAACCGGTGAGCACCGGCTTCCCCGGCGTGATCGGCGTCTCGAGGTTCGCGAACACCACGTCCGCGGACTTGAGATAGTCACTGACGTTCAAGAACGGATAGTTCACGTCGTGATGTTTCACGATCGCCGCACCAACATTCCGTGACAACATGATGTCACCGACCGCGATGAGCGTCACTGGCGCGCTCGCAGTGCTGGTGACAGAGGCTGTCCGATCCGTCGTGACCGGTATGGCGATACTCGCTGCCTGTGCCGCATTGGTCGTGCGTAACGAACTCAAAAACAACGCCGTACCGCCAATCGCGGCAACGATGATGAGCGTGTACGCGATCGGTTGCTTCACGTGCGTGGTGAGAAACGATTGACTAAGTGACCTCGAGCCACTGTCGGACATTGTCATCCCATGAATAGACCATGACATGGTCGACGGAGAACGAACCCTTCACCTCGTTCTTGGATACCTCGGCGTGCAACGGTTCGAACTGCTCGTTCGGGATGCGGCTCACGACGGTGACATGGTACGTCGGATCGTCGACCGGCTGTGGCGGGAGCATCGGGACGGCATCGTATACCGCGATCTTCATGTCGTCGAAGCTGTGGTCGGTGACCTTCTGGAAGATGACGCTCGTGAATTTTCGCTGGTACGCGCCCCATCCCTCGAACGACGTCGTCGTCGGCACCGAGATCTGCCTCAACAACTGCCGCTCATCGCGGGTCAGCTCGAGGTCGAACGGCGGCACGATCGTTACGTGTGGCGGGAGCCACTGGCGGCAGAAGATATCGTACTGCTTGCGCATGGCGCCCAGCTGTTCACGAAATGGCTCAGGTACGAGCGCGACAATCATGTATCGTTGCATAGTGTTCATCCTTTTATTAACAGATCGGTGTCTTCATGTTCTTCATTGAGCACGATGAGGGAGAGCGTTGCGACGATGACCCCAGATGCCACCGCGTACAGCATTCCCTGGGTACCGAGGGAGCTCGTTTTCGACCATACCACGGCGCTCGCGACCGCACCAGCGGCTACGGCGAGGACGTACCGCGACCGCACCGATGCGGCCCGACGTTCCGATGCGTTGGTGAGCGGTTGCACGAGCACCGTGACCGCGCCGACAGCCAACAGCGCCCAAAGCATGAGGTCCGTATCGAACACGTTCGAGACGAACGAATCGGCGAGCGCATCGATGATCATGCTCACGAAGTACGTGCAGAACAACATGACGAACAGTTCGCGTATGATCGCGACGACGATCTCAGGTACGCGAATCTGATACGTGTGCTCGCTGTTGTCGATGTGAGGGGATGTTTGTTCCATGACCGCCATCTATTGTTTAAACAATTTCATGAACCCTTTGGTAAGGTCGCTGAATTTCAAGGATCTTGCCGAGAACGTGACGGAGATTTCCTTGACACGGATGCTCGCCGAACCGGGTGCGATCGGTGGTTCACCGCGTAGCGCGACGTGCACGCTCCGGGAGAGGACCGCGGGATCGAACTGATGTGCGGCGACGTTCCACGTCCCGTCATGGGCCACCGGTGCGTAGCGTGCAAGCACGTACGAATACGGCGCGGGGCTGTCGGAACCGGTCAGCTGACCCATCCCACGCGGGAACAACGAGAAATCTTCCGAAGGGTTGAGGACGAACGCTCCGTCCGTCTCGAGCACGAGGTCCTGTCGTTGGATGGTCACCGGGATCAGCCCTTGCAACGGATCGATGTTGATCATCGCCGGCTCAAGGCGCTTGGTCACCACGAGCTCCTGATCTCCCACCTTGACCGTCTGGAGCGACTTATCGTGCGTCGTAGTGGCCTTCAGCCAATTACCACGGACATACACGGTCAACGGACGGTCGTCCGAGTTGCCGAGAGAAGCATATTCGGAACCTCCGGCGAGATACAGTTTCTTATCCCACACGAGATACTTCTGCTTCGAGACTATCGAACGAATGAACACATCGTCGGACCCTG
The DNA here is from genome assembly GCA_903854795.1 of Candidatus Kerfeldbacteria bacterium. Taxonomy (GTDB): domain Bacteria; phylum Patescibacteriota; class Patescibacteriia; order SBBC01; family SBBC01; genus CAINXF01. The sequence goes on along the minus strand of CAINXF010000083.1, from coordinate 4,116 downwards.
CATCGAACACGATGCGATACTGCCCTTCGCCCGGTTTCGCAAGATGTAACACATACTCCCGAGGTTTCGAAGGGATGCCACCATCCGATTGGTTTCCATCATCCGGTATGACGTCCGTATGGACCTCGGTATCGTTGCGATGCACGGTGACCGCGACGTCGTCCTTCCCTTTGTTCCTGTTCGCGTCCTGCATCGTGAACCGAACGTCCAGGTCTTCGTCCTTTCCGACATAGGTAAGGAGCGAATGGTCACCGCGGAGCGAGACGGCGTCCGTGTGCGCGGCAGCCGAAGGGACATAGGACGCTAAGGACACGTACGGGGAGAGGTCGAAATTGTACACGCTGACCTTCGTCAGATCGGGAAGGGCGTGAAGGAACTCTTCGACCGTCGCGTACGTGCGTTGTCCAGCCGCGGGTTTTTGGAACAAGCTCACGCCATCCGTACGGACCGCGCCCCAGCCACCCTCGAGGATCCTGATGAGCTCGCTGGTATCTGAAAAATCGGTCGTATACTCCTGGCCTCCCTTACTCGAGAGCGCGATGCCGAGCTTGTTGCCCAGACCCGCCTGTTGGTAGGTCATACTGACGGTCGCTGCGCGCATCGAACGGGCGAGCGAAACATCGAACGAAAACGGGTCGGCCGAGAATACCATGTAGCTGTCGTTGGTCCCTTTCGGCGTGCCGACCAACGTTTCGCGCTCCTTGGGCGCGATGCCTTTGAACTGGCGCGCGCAATGATCCGCCGTGCACCGTACCGTGACCGGACCGAACAATGCGAGGTTCTGTTGCGCGATCCACAAGGCCAGGCCCACCGGGACCGACCAGACGATGATGCGCGCGTAAAGTGGTGTTCGCATGGTAGCTATTGTACCTCGGCGACACCGCCTTCATCAATGCCATCCTTCAATAGATACAGTCGCTCATAAGGTGCGAGCGTCACTTCCGTGGTGAGCGAGAATCCTCGTGATGCCCATTCCTGTGAGACGGTTATCGGGGATTCCGCTGACGGGACATATACGTAGACAGGGACGCGCACGAGCAATGTGCGAAGTTGCTTCAGCTGATCGGGGGTATCGACGGACATGATGACGCCACGGTCGGGGAAGAACACCTTGTCGCCCCGCGTGGAAACGATCAACGCGTTCGCCGGCGTCAACGCGCGCGCGCGTTCGTTGAGCGTCCCGTACGATGCGATCGCGCGACGAAGCGTCACGACGCCCTCAAGGGGATCGAACACCACGGTCAACGCGCTCGTACACCAGACGGCGAGCAATGCTACCAGCATCCATACGCGACCACCGCGCAAAACCACCTGCCGCACACGGAGTAGGAAGATGGCGGCGAACGGCGTCATCAGGATATATATCGGAAGCCAGTAACGTACGTACGAGGCGCCGATCGAAACCGCATGTGGATCCGGATTGTCCTGTACCGTCCAGGAGCCGTAGAAGAGGACGAGCCAGACCGACACGACGGCGGTTCCCGCGTAGAACCACTTCTGCACGCGCGTGACCCCTTTCGTCCGGAACACGCTGACCAGACCCAATACCGAAAGGAGCGTGGGGAGCCAGCAGAGACGAACGACATAATCATAAAAATGGGACATCGCGCGGAGCGGGTCGAATCCGAATGGGAATATCAATGCCGATACCTTATCCACGACCGTCGACACCACGCCGACGAGCGCGCTGGACGTCGATACGCCACCCGAATACCCGAACGAGAGCGGGTGACCATAGAGATGCTGGTTCATGGCCAAGATGATGATGATCGGCACAAGCCCGCATGCTACGGCGACCCACCATCCTCGACGGAACGCGGTACGCGCACGGACCGCGAACAGCGCGACCAGCAATACCGCACCGACCCAAAGTACCTCCGACGAACGCACTGCGATCGCGGTGCCGATGCTGAATCCCGAGAGCGCGAACCACGACTTCGAGCTCAGCGCGCGCGATCCGAGTCCACGGACCAACGCGTACGCCCCGATGATGCAACAATCGACGAACAGCATGTTATGGAACATGCCATGCACGGTCGCGTACCAGACCGCAGGGTGCAACGCGACGAGCACGGAGGAGACCAGCGCGACGCGTCTCGTGAAGACCCGCGCGAACAGACCGTAGAGCGCCAGGAGCGCGACGAACGTGATCAACGAGGACAACAACGGCACCACCCACATCCCCAGCACCCGCGCAATCGTACCGTAGAGCAACGGCATGCCCAAAAAACTCGCCGGCAACAGCGTACCCTCGCCCGCGAGCATGCTCCGTGGCGCGACGATGCCACCGGGGACGGTCAGCGGTGAAGGAAGTATGAACGACGCGTGCGTCGCGAACGATCTGATGAAAAGATAGTTCGCCGATTCGTCAGGCGAGTCGAATTTCGTCGGCAGCCCGATGCTCAAGAACCCGTTGAAGACGACGAACGCCGCCCCCAACACCACCACTAGTATCCACGCTCGCCTGTGGAACGCCACCGTGCTGCTCATGATTGTAATGGCTGCATATCAGTGGCATCATTATACCACACCGCGACCTTCTGCAACCGTTGATTTTTATTGACTATCTTTGACATTTAGACCCAAAATCGATATACTTTTTTCGACCTATGATCGCGGCAAAAGACGAACTACATCTCGTGTTCATTGTCGCGGCCATCGCGGTGGTCTGCACAGTCGCGCTTTCTTTTTCCTCTGCGCTACCGATCGTCATTGCCACCATCTGCGGCGCCCTCCTCCTTGGCGTAGCGCCGGGATACGCATGGTCCTATGCGATCTTCCCGTTCAAAAAGATCCCTACACCCCAGCGGTTCCTCATCAGCGTTCCGCTCTCGATCGCCATCACCGCGACATGCGCCTTCATCATGAGTGCCTACCTGCACGTCTCCCTGACCGCCATGACGCTCAAACTCGTGCTCCTCGCGATCGTGCTCGCAGGGTCAGGTTTCGCCCTCTACATTCATAAAACTGCTCAATAATCATTAGACGACAGTTCCAATGACCAAATCAGCGCTCATTACCGGGATCACCGGCCAGGACGGTTCCTACCTCGCAGAACTATTGCTTGAAAAAGGATATGACATCCATGGCCTCGTACGCCGCGCGAGCACGTTCAACCGGGGACGGATCGAGCACCTGCTCAGCGACCCTACGTTGAAGGAACGGCTCCATCTCCACTACGGCGACTTGAGCGATTCGAGCTCGATCAACCAGATCCTGAAGAAGGTCAAACCGAACGAGATTTACCACCTCGGCGCGCAGAGCCATGTCCGCATCAGCTTCGACATCCCCGAGTATACCGGCGATGTGACCGGTTTGGGGACGCTCCGCATCCTCGATGCGATCCGGGAGTCGGGCATCGAAACGAAGTTCTACCAGGCATCCTCGAGCGAGATGTTCGGCGAGGTCGCGGAGATCCCACAACGCGAATCGACGCCGTTCCATCCACGAAGCCCGTACGGCGTGGCGAAGGTCTACGGCTATTGGATCACGGTCAACTACCGCGAGAGCTACGACATGTTCGCGTGCAACGGCATCCTCTTCAACCATGAATCCCCGCGGCGCGGTGAGAACTTCGTCACGCGGAAGATCACCATCTCGCTCGCACAGATCAAGGCGGGCACGATGGAATCATTCTCGCTCGGGAACCTCGACGCGAAACGCGACTGGGGATTCGCGGGCGACTACGTCAAGGCGATGTGGATGATGCTCCAAGCGCCAAAGGCTGACGACTATGTCATCTCGACCGGCGAGACGCACACGGTCCGGGAGTTCGTCGAACACGCCACGCGTCACATCGGCATGGACCTCGAATGGAAAGGCAAAGGCCTCGACGAAAAAGGTGTCGACAAGAAGACCGGCAAGACCATCGTCACCATCGACCCGCGGTTCTTCCGTCCTGCGGAAGTCGATCTCCTGATCGGCGACTGCACGAAGGCGAAAAAGCAACTGAAATGGGAACCGGCGATGAACTTCCAGCAACTGGTCGAGACTATGATGGACGCCGACATGAAACAGTTCGGCGCGACACGATAACCATGCGCGCGCTCATCACCGGGATCAACGGATTCGTCGGCCACCATCTCGTCGTCGAGTTGCTTGCCCGTCAATGGGGGG
>CAINXF010000082.1 GCA_903854795.1 Candidatus Kerfeldbacteria bacterium | reverse complement strand
CGAAATGTATCCAATCGCACAGCGAATTTCCAGCGTGATACCGTTCTATCTCATGGTACCTGGCATCATTGCCGGGCTCTTTACTATGACCTTCATCAAGAGCTACCGACACATCAAGACGCTGCGGTAAGCGCCTTGATTCATGCTATACTGCACGCATGGCTCACACAATCCCAACCCCCCACACCCCACTCGTCCGAAACTTCTTCTTCTGGTCCGGCGTCGTCGCGACCGTGCTCTACCGCGCGATCATCATCATGAACCACGTGTCGGCGTTCTGGGCGGAGATATTCTGGTACGTCGGCACGGCCGGCTTCATCCTCTACTTCGCACACCGTTACCAAATCGCCAAACGCCGCGGACGACTTCTCACTGAAAGCAGGCTGCTCGAGAAGGTGAAGGCATCGAACATTGCCCCCGAGGACCAAGCGGCATTCGAGTACGTACTCGGTACGCTCCAAACATCCAAGGAGCGCCTGATGAACATCATCATCTTCGTTACCTCGGCGGTCGGTCTCATCGTCGGCGCGTATCTGGACTTCTTCCGATGAAAGAACGTCTTCAAAAATTCATCGCCGGTGCGGGCGTCTCATCGCGGCGACGGGCCGAGGAACTGATCACCTCGGGCTACGTCGCGGTGAACGGCAAGATCATCACCAGGCTCGGCACCACCATCGATCCGGACCATGACAAGGTCACGGTGAACGGTCGGCCGGTCGCACGTCCGACCACGCACCGCTACATCGCGCTCAACAAGCCGTACGCCGTCGTCTGCAGCAAGATCGCGCAAGGCAGAGGCGAGCGCACCGTGTACCATCTCGTCCCGAAGAGCGCCGATCTCGCGATCGCGGGCCGGCTCGACAAGGACTCCGAAGGTCTCGTCATCCTCACGAACGACGGCGACCTCGTGAACCGCCTCACGCACCCGCGCTACCAGCACGAGAAGGAATATGTTGTCGACACGATCAAGCCGCTCGACGATGCCGCGATGAACCGCCTGCGCCGAGGTGTCAGACTGAAGGAAGGTCTCGCGGTAATGGATACCATCGAGCATCTCCACGGCCACTCGTTCCGCGTCATCATCCACCAAGGATGGAACCGCCAGATCCGGCGTATGATCGGTGAGGTCCGTAACGACGTCGTGAAGCTCAAACGCGTCCGCATGGGCAAGTACGAACTCGGCACGCTGCCTCCAGGAGAATGGCTCGAGGTAAAGCACAGCGACATCTTATAGAACGTTTTTCTGTTTAACAATTTGGTTCCGCTCGGCCCTCACGAGGCTTGTTTTGACAAAACAAAATCAAAGATGTAAAACAACAGTGAATTCCGACCATTGAGCGGAGTTTCAATCCGCTCGCTGACAACACAAAACGCAGTTTAACTAATGAGGCGTGCCATGCGGACTCTGTACGCTTTTGTACTCGCGCTCGTGATTCTCGTTCCGTCTCACGCGTTCGCTCAGACGCCGCAGTCCGTCTCGCACTTCTACACCCGTGCTTCTGCCGGCGAGTCATTCTTCACTAGTGCCACCACACATGGGTACACAACAAACCCCTACGGTTGCCCGGTAGAGGCCGTCATTTCAGGAACGTGGTACATGCTCCGAGAGAATGGTGGACTACTCGCAACTCCTCACCACGGTGGCTTCGCGATGACGAGCGGATTCGCGGGTTATTCCTTGGTCATGGAGTGTGGTGGAGACGACATCCACAACTGGAAGGTATTCCAGGAAGGAGCTGACCCAATGATTCCTGAGTTTACTGTTCTTACTCCATTCAATGTCGATCATGTCTATCATTTTGTGATCGATGTTGGACTCATTCCCATGATTCCAACGCTGAGAGTGAGTGACGGTAGTACGCCTGACAACTCGAGTGGTTTCGATATCACGCTGTTCCAACTTAGTCCTGGCCGACGTTAGTTAACACGCACTCCTGGGGTTCTCTCAAATCCCTCTACCGGTAGACAAAACTACCGGCACTGCTCGTTTTAAGCATCACGCACCCTCATCATTTATCCGCCGAAGCGCTTTGTGCGCAGGAGGATGGAAGATGAGGGTGTTCTATTATTTGAACATTTCTCACAATTCCAATATTTCTGTTTCAAGCAAGTATTGTTTGATTCCCTTGATGTGGGGTTGACAATGGGCTATACTTGTGCTACAAATAGCGGTTATTCATTGAGCTTGTAATCCTCTCACGCATGCCCGAAAAACCCACCATCACCTTTTCACGGCCCCTCCAGCGGGTTCTTGGGTCGTTCCAAAAACAACCCACCGTGGTGAAGGACGAGAGCGGTAGTAAGATCCATGTCTCGGACGCGGTGAGCCGTCTCGCGTCGGTCTACGAGAAGTTCCGCAACATCATTGATTACAAGGACGAGCATCTCCTCCGGAAGAACGCGATCCACCGCATCATCAAGCGGCGCCTGCTCACCGGCGGCTCCGGCGACACCGTCGCGCATTCGCTCATTATCGAGCTCATCCAAGCGCGCTACCTACCGAACGACGAGGTCGCGGAAAGCAAGGTCACCGTCGTCAAGGAGATCATCGACCGCTATTTGGCGTTAAGTAAATATGCCGGCGAAACATTGAACTGGCCTGACCGCGACGAACAGCACCGCTGGTTCCTCGGCCTCTGCGCCGTCGAGATCGAGCAGACACTCGCATCGTACCAAAAGGACAAGGCGCTCGCCGACGCGATGTACGAGGTAATGACCGAAGACATGGTCATCGTGGGCGCCGACAAGATCGAAGCACCGGTCAAGAACCTCCAGATCTACATCGCGGTCCAGCGCGCCCTGCTGAAGGCTGACGAGACCATGCTCTCATATGCGCTGTTCCGGTTGCACTTGCCGGAATGGCACACGATGGACACAGCCGCGCTCCAGGACCTCGGCCACCGATTCACCGAGATCCGCGATGAGATGGACGTGCAACAGTACCATCCGCTCGGCGAGTTTTTCCTGCGATTCGCGAAACGCTACACGTCATTCTTCTGGATCATCCGCGACGTCGCCGAGGAGCACCCGAACGCCGCCATCCACACCTTCGCTTCGGTCGAGATACTCGACGAGGCGATCCGCCGCGCCGCCGGCCGTCGCTACGCCGAAGCCCGCGTCAAATTGCGCCGTAGCATCATACGGTCGTTCATCTTTATCTTCCTTACGAAGATGCTGCTCGCGCTCATCCTCGAGGTGCCGTTCGAACTGTACGTGAAAGGCGCCGTCGACCACATGACGCTCGGCATCAACATCATCTTCCACCCGCTCCTCATGTTCCTCATCGCCTCGACGATACGTGTCCCGAGCAAGAAGAACACCGACAAGCTCATGCAGGGCATCCACGAGATCGCCTACAAGAACACTGGTCGTCAACTCTTGCGGCGCGCGAAACTGCCGACCCTGCGTGGTCCGGTACGGAAGTCCGCGGTCGCCATCCTCTACGGTGCAACGTTTGTCATCACGTTCGGCCTCATCGGGTACGGATTGACGCGACTCGGCTTCAACTTCGTGAGCGGCGCGCTCTTCATCTTCTTCCTGACGATCGTCAGCTTCTTCGCGGTCAGGATCCGCATCTCCGCCCGTGAGTTCATCGTGCTCGAGCAGCACGAAGGCCCGTTCGGGTTCTTCATCGACTTCTTCACGATCCCGGTACTCCGTGTCGGACGCTGGATCAGCATGCGCGCACCGAAGGTCAACATCATGCTGTTCATCTTCGACTTCCTGATCGAGGCGCCGTTCAAGTCGTTCCTCGCGATCATGGAGGAGCTCACGAGCTTCCTCCGCGAGAAGAAGGAAGAGATAAGCTAGGGTAATCCCGATTTCGTGTCGGGTATGCTATGATGCAGGCACCATATGCCTCATTTTTTTGACGCCGTCATTCTCGGCATTATCCAAGGACTTGGCGAGTTCCTGCCGATCTCGAGCTCGGGCCACCTCCTGCTCGCGCACCACTTCCTGAACTACGACGTGGCTAATTCGTTGACCTTCGACGTCGCACTCCACGTCGGGACTCTTCTCGCGCTCCTCGCGTACTTCTGGCGTGACATCATCGTCCTAATTCGTGACTTCATACGGTCGTTCCGGGTCCGGCCGCTCACACCAGAACTCAAACTGCCGTGGCTCATCATCATCGCCGCGATCCCGGCCGCGATCATCGGCGGACTGTTCGACAAGTACTTCGAAGCGGCGCGCAATCCCTGGATCGTCGTGTCGACGTTCGTCGTCTTCGGCTTCTTATTCCTCTGGATCGAACGGGTTCGCGCCAATGCCTCGCGCATGATCGGCGACATGAAGTGGACGACCGCGCTCGGCATCGGCATTGCGCAGGTCATCGCGCTCGTGCCTGGTGTGTCCCGCTCAGGCATCACGATCGTCGGCGGGATGTTCGCAGGTCTCAAGCGTGAGCAGGCCGCGCGGTTCACCTTCCTCCTTTCGATCCCTGTCGTCGCAGGTGCGGCGCTCCTGAAGCTCATGGACCTCAAGAAATCGGGAATCCCAAGCGACGAGAAATCCGCGATGCTTGTCGGTATCGTCACCGCGGCCATCGTCGGGTATGTGGCGATACGATTCTTGCTCCGCTTCCTCGCGAACCACAAACTCAACGTGTTCGCATACTACCGGTTCGCGGTCGCCGCGATCGTCGCGGTCGCGCTACTAATCAAATAGCTCTTATGAAACGCCCTGATACGAATCAGCGCGGTAACACCATCCTGATCCTCATCGGGCTTGTCGTCGTCATCATCCTGGTGTTGTGGATATTCCAATCCTCATCCGACACGAACAGCAATAACTCGAACGTGAACCTCAACAGCGATCTGAGCCCCAACAAGAACCGAAAAAGCGTGCCCGACGACGTGACTATCAACATCAACGGCGGTACCGCTACGCCGCTCGAAAATTCGAACAGCAACACGAACGAAACGACCCCGGTCGATCCTACGCGCAACGTCAACGCCAATGCGAACATTCATCTAATACAGTGACCATGGCACGACGAACGCCCACCACACAAGCGAGCCTGTTCGGTGGTGACACACCGAAAGTGAAGCGTGTCACAAAAAAGCCTTCTAAACCCTCGACCTTCCGCGAGGCGTTCGCGTCGAGAAGTGCGTACGCACCGAGGACGACGAACAGCGCCAATCGGGGCGAAAAGCGGGTGTGGTTCTCGGCGACCGCTATGGAATCGATGAATCGCTGTCCGCGGTGCTTCTGGATCGAGAAGCACGAGGGCATCCGACAACCCGAAGGCATCGTCTCGCGACTCGCGAACCGTTTCGACGGCGTGATCAAGCAATACTTCGACCTCTACCGCGCGAGCGGCGAGCTTCCGCCGATGGTTGCGGGTCAGCTCGAGGGAAGCCTCCAGTACCCGTTCCAAGAGAAGTATTGGTACCGCGTGCCCGGCCACGACAACCGCTACGGCTTCTACGGCAAGCTCGACGAATGTCTCGTGTCGAAGGATGGGAAGTACACGCCGGTCGACCACAAAACCGCGTCGTCCGACCCGAAGACGAGGGACCTTATTCCCGCGTACCAGTTCCAGCTCGACTCATACGCGTTCCTCCTCGAAAAGAACGCACACCCAACAACCGGCATCGGCCATCTGATATACTTCTTCCCAGGCCATGGCGAGAAGCTCCATGAAGGATTCCCCATGGAGATCACCATAAAAACACTGAACACCGATCCAGGACGCGTGATGCCGCGACTCGAAGCAGCGATCAAACTGCTCGAGGGGCCATTGCCCCAGCCGGGGAAGGAATGTCCCTTTTGCGCGTACGTCGACCGGGTGAAGAAGTTTTAGACCACATGGAACGCGACGCATTCGAACAACTCGTGACCGAGGGGCTCGCTCGTATTCCGGAAAAATTCAGGAAACTTTTGAAGAATGTCGCTATCGTCGTCGAGGATGAGCCGACGCCGACACAGCTCGGACGGTCGAAGGTGCGGCACGGTTCGCTGCTGCTCGGACTCTACGAGGGCGTACCGCACACGCACCGCTACGGCCAGGTGCCGCCGCTCCCCGACAAGATCACAATCTTCCAAAAACCAATCGAAATGGTTGCACGGACGCCCGACGCGATCCGTCAGACAGTCGTCGAAACAGTATGGCACGAGATCGGCCACTACTTCGGCCTGTCGGAGCACGCCGTGCGGCAGGCGCAGGAAAAACGGTTCAGGAAACCGCGCTGAACCGTTGCACAAAACCCCCGACTCACGCTACACTGTCCCTATATGAATGACACTAAAAAGACATTCAACCGCGGCGACGCCGTGGAGCGGGAAGGCACCTACGTCTGCGTGCCGTGCGGGTTCAAGAAACACTTCGCACCTGGCGAGACGTTCAGTGAGTGCACGTCCTGCATGGCAGGTTCGAACACTGGGCACGAGGACTACGTCGAGGGGCTCGAGCTCTGGGAACCGGCGAAGGACGAAGAACCAACAAACACGAAATAGAATTTATCAATGCATCACCACGATATGCGCAAATTATTATTGATCTTGCCCGTCGTCGCACTTCTTGTGACCGCGTGCGGAAAGACTACCACCGTGAATACCAAAGCAATCAGCAACCCACCAAACGCGCTCACGCAGCTCTCTGCCGGTGAGTTAAAGGACAAGCAGATCAAGATGGTCACCTCGAAAGGCATAATCGTCTTCGGGCTTTACGGCACCGAGGCGCCGATCGCCGTCAGCAACTTTATCACACTCACGAACAATGGATTCTACAACGGCCTCACCTTCCATCGCTACGAACCAGGTTTCGTGATCCAGGGTGGCGATCCGCAGGGCACCGGTACAGGCGGTCCAGGTTACTCGTTTATCGACGAGACCGTGACGCGCGACTACCTCGCCGGGACGGTCGCGATGGCAAACGCCGGACCGGACACGAACGGTAGCCAGTTCTTCATCATGCTTGGTGACACACCATCGCTCCCGAAGAGCTACACGATCTTCGGCAAGGTCACCTCCGGCATGGACGTGGTGCTCCAACTCCGCAAGGGCGACACGATGAACACCGTTACCGTCGAACCTCTCGGAACGAAATAATCATTTCATCCATCAAAACCACCATGGAAAACCTAGAATTCCAACTCAATGAAGTGTTCCACGAGGTCGTGAACCGTATGCAGAGCGAGGGTGAATTCGACCATGACGCGTACCTTAACTACATCGACGACGTCCTCGAAGAAAAGGAATCCGACGGGACGATGGATCCCGATGCGAACGTGAAGAACTACAAGGAATCGCTCGAGCTTATGTGGTCACAGGCTGAGGCGCTGATCAATAAAACCGACGATGCCGGCAATCCGATGCTCGAAGACGAGACCGGACCAAAAATCCCTCCGGGCGACGAAGACGCCGGGTAGTTTCATCTATCTTACAGCGCTGGTCTCCCGCAGGGAGATCAGCGCTTTTCGATCCCCAGAAACAGCGCGTTGAATACCGCCTGCGTCACCTCCGGAAAACGTTCCCAGAGGAATCGTTGGCTCTTCACCGAATGCGCCGAGTAGTTGCGTAACCGATAGGCGATGATGACATCGCGCTCGAGCGGCTCCGGCGTGACGCCGTGGTTGTCACGGTACGTACCATCGATGAGCGACCCGAGCACGGCTTCGAAGTTCTCATCGAACAATCGTGAGTTGCCAATCGCGTGCCGGTAGCGCTCGCCCGCATGGTACGATAGACCTTTGAGCGCGATCAAGTGCGTCAAGAACGACACGTTCATCTTCGAATGGTCTCCATACAGGCTTATCTTGAACATCCGATCGACCACGAGCAGGAAATTTGAGAGCACCGTCGTAAACACGAGTGGTGCCATCTGGTCGTCCGCCACGTCTCCCAACGTGTGTAGTATTCTGAGCTTAATAAGCTTGAACGTCGTGTAGGCGAAAAAAAGCTGTAGGTCGTTGAGTTTAGCATCCTTCGCGTCGAGGAATTTCGCGCGAAGTTCTTCGTACGACATAGTTCCTCGGTCTGCGTGCTGGTACGCCTGCAGTCTCGTACGCACGAACGACACCATGTCATAGGTAAGCGGCTGTAGTTCAGATTCGCGCCGGTCATCGAGCGACAAGAACCAATGCGCTGGCGTCTCAGGGTTACTTCCCGCACGTCGTCGATCCTCCTCCTGTGCGCGATGCATGAGGATAAACCCTTTGTCGCTGTCGCCGTACCTGACGTGCGACTCGCCCCAGTGGTAGAACAACGGACCTTTGAACAGCGTTTCGCCGGATGACCGCTCCCATCCGGTGATGACCGTGAGCACCTCGGACCAGATGTTGCGGTTGCGTTTCTGCGTCGCATGCCAGAGCGGTACGAAATTCTCGAGGTACTGCTCGGCGCCCGTAGCGGGATCCTTGGTACTTTTCAATGAATCAAAATAGTCTAACGACGACTGGCGCAGCGCATCCGGCAACGGCCGGTCGAAATTCTCGAACAGTCCATGCTCCGTCTCGCAGAGGTGGTAGAGCGCGGCGAACGCTTCATCCAACGACTTCGTGAGCGCAAAAAGTCCGACGGCCGTCGTGAACGGCGATGAAAGGTCGAGCGTGATGTCGCGTGTCGCGGTCATGTGGTATTTGCTCACCTTCACGATATCACATCATGCCATGTCGCGCGACCCAATGGACAAACGAAAGTTAGGTCAATGCGCCAGTGTATTAAGTATTGTACCTGACCACTAACCGGAGGTAATCACTTTATGACAAAAGACATTGCAGTAATAAAATCCCACCTCATAGACCGCATTAACTATCCGGCAACAAAGAACGATATTGTGGCTGCAAGCGCCAAGATCTCGTATATTCCACCGACAGAAAAGCAGCTGTTCATTGACCGTGTGCCGAACGGCACGTACAAAAACGCTGATGACGTGATTCGAGCGGCGGACATGGCATGACCATGTATGAAATGATTTGTTATTCACGGTGTAGTATTAAATGAAGTTGTTCATTAATTCCCCTTCCCTATCCTAAAAGGCCGGCTCAGGGCCTTTTAGGCGTACCCATAACCATCATCCAACACATGAAAAAATTCTCCATCATAGCAGCGCTCATCGTACTCATTGCAGGAGGCGCCTACGCGCTCATGGGTCATAAGGCGACCGCGAACGCGTCATCGCCAAATAGTACAGCTACGGCATCAGGTCAGAAACTTGCCGATTCGCAGTACGCACAGTACGCCTACCTTATTTCCGGTGACACAATCGCTCCAGATGCGCAAACGGCGCTCTCCGGATTCACTCTTTCAAAACAAGCCGCATCGAACGGCGCGACGCAATACACGCTCACCGCTTCCAAGGCCGGCTACCATAACCAAACCTACGCGCTCCAGCCTGGCCAGCAGCTCTACTTCATCGAAACGTCGCTCGGTGACGACCGCGATGGCCAGGACACCGCGCTTTCGGACGACACGGCGATCGTGACCGACGCGAACGGTGTGATCGTGAGCCAGTAACCTGATATAAGGTTGTTGCACAACGCATAACGAGATATGATGACGGTGGCATGGATTCCATCGACACGCATCAGATCCGCGTCACCGTCAAAATGCTCTTCCGCTGCAAGGACGAGGTACTGTTCTATTCGACACCGGAAGGCGTCAGGGATTTCCCCGGTGGGGGCGTCGAGTTCGGCGAGCAACTCGTCGATGCGTTGAAGCGCGAGCTCATGGAAGAACTGCACTACAAGCTTGTGGACATTCCAAAACTCGTCGATGTAAAATCGTTCACGCCGGAGGACCGGTCGGTCCACCACCTCATCATCGCCTACACGATCGAGCTACCGGAAAAGATCGAATTCACGTGGCACGACACGGACGCATCGCCGCCGAGCGACATCGCGTTTCATTGGATCAACAAACGCGACATCGCGTCGCAGCACTTCTACCCGAACCACGAAGCACTGTTACTCAAAGCCTGCGAAATGTAGTCATACCGGTAGTTCTTTACGTTCGCCGTCGCACCGTCTTCCACGTCGGCACGTGCACGTTCCCGAGCCTGGAATAGTTCACCTTCGTGGGCGGCGTCGCCTGCTACCTCGGCATCCACCTGATCTTCTGCGAACTACTCGTGCCCGGCATTAAGATGATGCTCGTCGAACGCACCGCGCTCCGTACCGCGAAAGATCGAGTTCCCGCTGTCATCCACTAGCGGAGGCTTTCGTCGTCGTGCGCTTGACATTTTCTGTAATATAAGGTACTTTTTCTCTGCGCCCGAGGCGCATTTTTAAATGAATACCATGGAACGCAGACACGACATCAGGAACATCGCGATAATCGCCCACGTCGACCACGGCAAAACCACGCTTGTCGACGCGATGCTGAAACAGACCCATTCCGCCCGCAACCTCGAGAACATGGGCGAACGCATCATGGACTCGATGGACCTCGAGCGTGAGCGCGGCATCACGATCAAAGCGAAGAACGCCAGCATCGTGTACGACGGCGTGAAGATCAACATCGTCGACACCCCCGGCCACGCCGATTTCGGCGGTGAAGTCGAGCGCACACTCCGCATGGCGGACGGCGTCCTGCTCCTCGTCGACGCGAAAGAAGGACCGATGCCGCAGACCAAATTCGTCCTTCGCAAAGCGCTCGAACTCGGCTTGAACGCCATCGTGGTCGTCAACAAGATCGACAAACCCGACGCCGACCCCGACGAGGCCGTCAACAAGACGTTCGACCTCTTTTCGCATTTGAACGCGACGCACGCACAGCTCGACTTTCCCATCATCTACACGAACGCAATCACCGGCACAGCCACACTCGACCACACGAAGCCCGGCACCGACCTCGAACCGCTCTTCAAGATGATCGTCGAGAACATCCCTGGTCCGGAAGTCCGGAAGGAAGAACCGTTGCAGATGCTCGTCCTCGCACTCGCGTACGATTCGTACAAAGGCAAGATGGGCATCGGGAAGATCTACTCGGGACGCATCATGAAAGGACAACCAATCGCCGAAATCACCACCGACGGAACGATCCGCAAAGGCAAGGCGAACGACATCCTCGTCTATCAGGGTCTCGCACAGACGACAGTCGAAACCGCTGATGCCGGAGAAATTGTCGCAATTTCGGGACTCGCCGACATCGCCATCGGCGAGACCATCGCCGATCCCGAGCACCCTGTCGCGCTTCCCCCGGTCGAGGTCGACCAACCGACCGTACAGATGACGTTCGGCGTGAACACCTCACCGTTCTCCGGCAAGGAAGGTACGCTCGTCACGTCGCGCCAGATCCGCGATAGGCTCTACAAAGAACTCGAGACCAACGTCGCCCTCCGCGTCCAGCAGACGGACACTGAGAGCTCGTTCCTCGTCTCCGGCCGCGGCGAGCTCCACCTCGCGATCCTCATCGAGACGATGCGCCGCGAAGGGTTCGAGCTGCAAGTATCGCAACCACAGGTCATCCTCCACGAGAAGGACGGCAAGAAGTTCGAGCCGTACGAGCTCGTCACGATCGACGTACCCGCGGAACACCAAGGCGCGGTCATCGAGGAATGCGGTAAGCGCAAGGGCAGCCTCATCACCATGGACACAACGCCGACCGGCGAGCAGCACCTCGAGTACGACATGCCGACGCGCGGCGTCATCGGCCTCAAGTCGAGCCTCATGACGAAATGTCGTGGCACCGCAATCGTCCACCACCTCTTCAACAAGTATGAGCCCTACCAGCCCGAGCTCATCAACGCGAACGTCCACGGCTCGCTCGTCGCCTACGAGACCGGCACGAGCACCGGCTATGCGCTCGACAACGCACAACAGCGCGGTACACTCTTCATCCGTCCGGCCACGGACGTGTATGCCGGTATGGTCGTCGGTCAATGCGCCCGTGACGAGGACATCGAGATCAACGTCAACAAAGGGAAGAAACTTTCGAACATGCGGTCGAAAGCATCGGACGACGCGATCATCCTCGCTCCACCCCGCGAGATGAACCTCGAGCTCGCGCTCGAGTACATCGGCCAAGATGAGTATGTCGAGGTGACGCCGAAGACAGTCCGTATCCGTAAGCGCGTCCTCGATGCACTCGAACGGAAACGTACCGCGAAATCGTCGAACAACTCATAGGTTCGACTTGCGTTATCGCCTCATCGAGGTATACTGATTCCGATGGCACCGCAAAAAAAATCGCGAAAATAGTCATCGATCGGGAGCTGTGCATCGGCGCAGCGACCTGTCTTGCGCTTGCCGGAGAAACGTTTGCACTCGACGGTGAGAACAAGGCAATCGTGACGGAACCACGCGGTGACAACGACGAGGACGTGCTGGCCGCAACCGCAGGGTGTCCGGTCAACGCGATCCTGCTCTACGACGAGGACGGCAACAGGATAGTCCCGGAGTAGCGATGTCCGCCGTACCCACATTCGTACGGTCATTCCAGCGATCGTTCGACACAACGCTCGCCGCGTTTATGATTGCCCAACAACAGCGCGCGATCACCATTGATCCACGACTTCGCGCACCGGTAGATGCAACGCTTGCCACGCTCAAGAACGGTAAGCGCCTTCGGCCTTTGTTCGTCAGTCTCGGATTCGAAGCTGCAGGTGGAAAAAATGTATCGACCGTCGCACCTGCAGGACTTGCCGTGGAACTGTTCCATGACTTCGCACTCATCCATGACGACATCATCGACCGCGCCACTGAACGACGCGGCGTCCCAACAATCGAACACGCCTTCACGAAACGCACAGGCGATCCGCACGCAGGTCTTGCTACGGCGATCCTCGGCGGCGATCTCATGTTCATCGCTTCGGATCAGTTCGACAATATCACACTTTCCTCAAGGCGCAGAGAGCGTGCGCGAAAGGCGTTCCATCAGATGGTCGAGGAGACCATTCTTGGGCAGCAACTGGAGTTCGACCTGTCACGCTCGAATACAATATCGCTCGAAGATATCGTGCGAGCCATGGCATACAAAAGTGGACGATATTCAGTCGAATGGCCACTCAGCATCGGCGCGATCCTCGGCGGCGCAACGCCTTCGAAACTTAAGTCCTTCTCGTCGTTCAGCATCCCAATCGGCATCGCGTTCCAACTACGCGACGATATCCTTGGTACGTTCGGCGATTCGAAAAAGACCGGCAAATCATGTGATTCAGATATTCGTGAGGGCAAACACACGCTCCTTATATACTTAACGAACGAACGTGCAACAATCAAGGAACGGAAATTCCTTAAACATATCCTCGGCAACAATCATGCAACCTCCGGCGACATCGCAAAGGTACGTACGCTCATGAAACGTACTGACGCGCTCATCCGCGCAGAGGAACTTGCCCGTGAACTGACCGATACTGGACTTCAGGCCATCCAACGAAGTGCCATGAATATTACCGCAAAGAAAAAGATGAGCGCACTTACGCGGTATCTGCTCGACCGGACATCATAGGCCCACCACTCAACACACCGGCAAGATATGCCGGTGTGTCATTGACATTGAAAGCGCGACTATTTTTTCAGCTTCACTGCGCGGATCAAATCGTTCATTTGATCTGCGACGAGCAAGGTCTTTGCATCGAGCACGAGCATGCCGCGCGGATTGTTGAACGAAGCCTTGGTTGGAGCACCGTTCAAGCTCCCTCTTTCACCCGACCCAGCCACAAGTTGGATCGTCTTCTTCGTGAGGTCGATCATCCGGATACGCTGTGTACCGATCTCGGAAAGGTACAAGACGTTGTTCGGACCAAGGACGAGGGAGTCAGGAAGGTTCAATCGCGCGACGGCGAACGACCCTTCACGGTAGCCGCCCTTACCGGTGCCCACTAATGTCGTCACGCGCTTCGTGGACAGGTTGATGACGCGGATCGCATGGTTCTTCTGATCCACGACGTAGAGCGACTTTCCATCCTTGCTCAACGTGAGACTGATCGGTGAATTGAACTTAGCCTTGGGACCGACGCCGTCCTTCAAACCCGCGGCACCGCTGCCGGCGAGCAATTTAGTCGCGCCAGTCGCGACGCTGACCGATCGGATACGATTGTTACCAGTATCGGCCACGAATAGTGTCTTGCCATCAGACGAAAGCGCGATGCCCATCGGACGTTCGAAATACGCACACCCCGCACCGCTCTGCGTGAACTCGGTCGTACACGCCGTACCTTCGGCGTACCCGTTCTTCATGTCGCTGAATTGGTTAATCATCCCTGCACCCGAGAGCGTCTCAAGTCGTGCCTCGGCGATGACGAGCGCGCGAATGCGGTTGTTATTCCGATCGGCGAAGTAGATCTTCGTGCCATCCTTCGACAGGACCATCTGCGTCGGACCGCTTACACGCGCATTAGCCCCAACTGCATCACGGAAATTGTCCAT
>CAINXF010000081.1 GCA_903854795.1 Candidatus Kerfeldbacteria bacterium | reverse complement strand
CGCAGATCGAGGCGGGGTCTTCGGCTTCCCCGCCTCGACCGCCATGCTCAGAGTCTACCACACGCCGCCAAGTTCGGCCGCGGATTCCCATGAGTCCACGGATGTCGGCGACGGCTTATGACATCTGCACCGGCTTTGACGGCCTGCGGCCCGTCAGGCCGGGCCGAGAACCGCTGCCGGCGTTATCGGCCGCCGGCGCCGTGATGTGCCACGGCAAACTGCTCCGATCTCCGTTTATGCCGCGCGTTGCTTCGCCGCAACATCACTGACTACCGCCGCATCTCGCAGTCACACAAGAATACACTGAAACGACTCGTCGAGATCCTACCGCTCAACAACCTTCCGAACGTACGCGAGACGCTCCCAATGTTCGAGCGAACGATCACACGAACGAAGGAGATTTGGGACCTACTCGAGAGCTACCGTGAATCGATCGAGACGGTCTACGAGACGAACGAGTCACTCATCTCGTACAAGCTCAACGACATCATGCGTACGTTCACCACGATGTCGGTCATGATATTCTTCATGACGCTCATTGCGACGGTTTTCGCGATACGCGCGCGCGGTACACCACTTCTCGAAGCGCCGTTTGCGTTCTGGCTCGTTGTTGCTATCATTGCGTTGAGTGGGATGGCCGCACGACAGTTCTTCAAGAAGCGTCGCCTGCTCGAGTAGGAATACCCTGCTCCTCATCACTCATAAGGGACATGCTATGCAACGCTACCTCGATACCACCACTAGCACCAAAACTGTGCACAAGATCTCGATCGGCCTTGTCGTCGCGACCGCCTCGCTCGTCGTCGTTTCGGTCGCCGCAGCGGCGATCTATACGCTCGTGACCAACGCGGCATCTGGCGGCGTCACCACTACCACAACTCCACCAGCATCGTCGGCCTCAGGCATGGTCGATCGGACTCTCACTATCCCCGCCCAGTAACACGTACGCTAAAAACAAAACTATGATCCAACTGCCATGGTATGCAGGTTACGTCATCGCTGGACTCATCTTCGCCGGTGTCGGTGCGTGGCTGTATAAAGAGAATCTCCGCGAGAAGGAATCGAAGACGCCGTCCCTCGATCAATTTTCACGCGATCTGACGAAGCTCGCGCGGGACGGCAAGCTCGATCCAGTCATCGGACGAAGCCACGAGATCCAGCGCGTGATCCAGATACTGTCCCGTCGGACGAAAAACAATCCCGTGCTCATCGGTGACTCCGGCGTCGGCAAGACGGCGATCGTCGAGGAACTCGCGAACGAGATCGCCCGTGGACAGGTTCCTCCCCCGCTCCGCAACAAGCGCGTACTCGCGCTCGACCTTTCGACACTCGTTGCCGGCACGAAGTATCGCGGGGAGTTCGAGAAACGCCTGAAGCAGGTCATGGACGAGATCATCCTTGGCCAGCGTACCATCATCCTCTTTATCGACGAGATCCATACGCTCGCACAGGCCGGTGATGCGACCGGCTCGATCGGCGCCGCAGATATGTTGAAACCATCGCTCTCGCGCGGTGACCTCCAGGTCGTCGGCGCAACGACCATGGAAGAATATAAGAAATACATCGAGCATGACATGACGCTCGAACGACGGTTTCAGCCGATCCTCGTGAACGAACCGAACGCACAGGAAACACTCGAGATGTTGAAAGGCCTCAAGACGCGCTACGAAAAACACCACCAGGTGACCTATAGCGATGAGGCGTTGACCGCCGCGGTCACGCTTGCCGACAAGCACCTCGTCGACCGTTATTTCCCGGACAAGGCGATCGACCTTATTGATGAGGCGGGCGCCATGGTCCGGCTGGCCGCCATCAAAACACCTTCGGCGGATTTGTCAGCAATCCCCACGGTAACTGCAGACGACATCGCGATTATCGTGAAGCAGTGGACCGACGATCTCGCCGCATTCGGCGGCGACTCCCATCTAAAGAACGTGCAGGCGTAAGCCATCTCCGCGCGCCCGCAATTAACCACGTTCCCTAAAAAGGTCGAAAACAAAAACGAAAGGATTCCAAACTATGGATCAAGTACAACAGCAACCGCTCGCCCAAGACCCACCGCAACAGCCACAGGTCAAGGCCAAGAAAACGTCACGCGATATCTTCGTTGAGATCGCTGGCGGTTACCTTCTCGGCGCCACGATTATGGCATTCGCCGGACTGTGGGCCATCGGCGTTTCGCGACTATAATCGCATTCCTCATAGGGTAACACCCTAGCTAGGCGAAGAACCCTTCGGAGCGGAGACGTACGGAGGGTTTTTCGTACCTCGACAGGCCCACAAAAAACAATGTACACTGGACACATGACGCCACTTCGTCTCTACAATACGCTCACGAGGAAGGTCGAAGATTTCAAGCCATTGCACGGAAAGAGCGTCGGCCTCTATACCTGCGGCCCCACGGTCTACAATACCGCGCACATCGGCAACCTCCGGACGTACATATTTGAGGACGTGCTTCGTCGTACGCTCGAGCTTGATGGATACGACGTAAAGCACGTCATGAACATTACGGATGTTGGCCATCTGACGAGCGATGCGGACACTGGTGAGGACAAAATGGAGCGTGCCGCGCGAGAAACGCATAAAGACGCACGTGCCATTGCGAAGGAACATGAGGCGGAATTCTTCAATGATGAGGCGAAGCTTAACATCCTGAAACCGGACGTAGTTCTTCGTGCGACCGAGACCATCGAACTACAAAGGAACCTGATCAAAAGACTCGAAGCAAAAGGCGTCACCTACGTCACCAGCGACGGTGTCTACTTCGAGACGAGCAAGTTTTCACGCTATGG
>CAINXF010000080.1 GCA_903854795.1 Candidatus Kerfeldbacteria bacterium | reverse complement strand
CGTCAACGCGACGCCGACCGCCATCGAGGTCAGCATCAACGGCAAGTGGCTGTACCTCTGCCGCATCGGTCCGTTCCGGTCGGTCACCCGGATCCTGAGCGTCCGTCCCGTGAACTGTGACAAGCTCCTCACGGACCTCCGCACCTCGCGCTACCCATGCCTCATCGACTTCACGAAGAAGCAGATCGGCCACACGCTGAGGTGTCGCGCGATGGAGTACGACTGCGACACCGGTGGCCACCCGATCGGACCCTTCCTCTTCGGGGACCACGCGTACCTGTACGAGGACGTCGGCGTCGGGTGCGTCCGACCTGTCATCGTCGAAGGTGTGACCCCGGTCTCGATCCCCGAACATCTGGGGATCGAATCGGCGGCGTGAGCATCGTTCGTTCCCGGACATAACGTCTGGGCCAGCAATATCAGAGCGAGGGGTGGAACAAGACCGTTCCACCCCCGCTTCTCCTTCCGTTGTCTCAAAACCTGACGTAACATATGAAAATTTCATCATATGTAATAGGGACGGGCTTTTTTGCTAATATTCGCCGAAAATTAACAGTTTTTGCACATCATAGGCATTGACATCGAGAACGTTCGGGACTAGATTAGCTGGCTCAGTTACCGGAACGCTCGCTGACACCCCGCTCTACAAAGGAGAGGTGATCCCCCGTGTTCAAGAACATCCGTAGTTTTGCCCGGGCGGCACTCAAATGTCTGCTCTTCTGGTGTGCAGTGCTTTGGATCGTCATCGAAGCGCTGCTCGTCCTGATCGCGACGTTCAAGCTGCCGAACGAGTTGCAGATGTACCTCACCGCACTTGCTGGAAAGCAGGGAATCGAAGGATTGATCGGAAAACTGGTCGACGAAGGCTGGTTCACGATCGTTCTGGTGTTCCTGATGCTGTCCTGGCAGGAGCTGCAGCGGTGGGCGAAGAAGTGGTTCACAACCTCGAAGGGACACGAGCGGGCGGACCTGCTTATCCTCAGCTGGTTCGTCTTCCTCGGTACGCTCTCCGTGGTCGACCGTCTCTCCGACGTGACGCTGGTACTCCCGATGGGAGCCCGCGAAACGTCGGTCATCCTCGCCTACTTCATGGTAGCGAGTTGGTGCTCGCGAATCGCGCACTGGGCAAAGCGCCAGTGCGAACGCCGCCGGCATGCCGGATGGCGTCCTCCCCGCGAAGCACCCCACAAATATCCCCTTCACCCTGGCCGTCAGACCTGGAAACGGAGGAACAGCAGCCATGCGAACAGCAACAGCTGACCCGCGTTTCACACAACCTAGGCATACATCCGTAGAGCGGAGTAACAGAAACAAAGAGTGCGCCAGTGTCCGTCAGGTCAACTGAGCAGGGAGCCTCCTTACCACAAGAAGACTCCCTTGACCTTGCAATAATACGGTAGCGAGACCACAGTAAAATCGCCGAAACTATTGGCCACGGTTACCGAATAAATATATTTGTCGTGGTTCTGCCAGTTGACCCACTGATTCCTTTATTGTGCGATCTCGTTAACGAGGCCTCGTGATATTCGGCATGATCATCGGCACACGCTTCCGATACTCATCGTACCGTGAACCGAACTTCCGCTTAAGTTCCGTCTCTTCGAGGAACATCCACGCGATGAACACCACTATGGCCCATCCGCACGTCGCCACGGTCCAGACATTCGGAAAGGCGAGCGCGAGAACCGTCATGAGGTACACGTCGCCCGAATATATTGGATGACGGACGATACCATAGACACCGCGGTCGACGATCGCGGTGTTCTTGACCGTCGGCTGTGCAGCCTGGCGGTTGACCGCGAGCGCGCCTCGCATCATCGTTATCCAATAGACAATCCCTACGATGAATAATATGGTCATCCACCACGCGTCTCGCCACAGCGCATCGTGCGACAGCGTGAACCAACACACGACCGCCCCTGCCATGACCAACGACCACATGACGAGCGGACTGACCAGACGGTCGAGAAATGTCAGGTGAACTTCCGGTGTAGTAACCATAGTGTCATTGTACGTCAATTCCATACTATGGCAACCGGAACAACGATTTACGAAACAGCGACATTTGCAGGCGGATGTTTTTGGTGCACCGAGGCGATATTCCGCGAGCTCCGCGGCGTTGAATCGGTCACGTCCGGTTACTCGGGCGGTACTATCGAACATCCGACCTACCGACAAGTGACCTCGGGCACGAGCGGCCATGCCGAGGCGGTCCAGATTATATTCGATCCCGCGATCGTTACGTTCGAACAGCTCGTCGAGGTGTTCTTCCTGACGCACGACCCGACACAGCTCGACCGACAGGACCACGACGTCGGCCTGCAGTACCGCTCGGCCATCTTCTACCATGACAACGACCAGCTCGCCGTTGCGGTGCGTGTCATGGCGCGACTCGAATTCGCGCATGTATTCCCACAGCCGGTCGTCACGAAGCTCCTACCGTTCACGGCGTTCTATCCTGCCGAGCGCGCGCGCCAGCAGTTCTACGAAAAGAACGCCGATGCGTCGTACTGTCGCGTCGTGATCGATCCGAAGGTCGCCGCGTTCAGGAAACGGTTCGCACGCCTGCTATCCCCGCCCTGACGGCGAACCGCGCTGTTGCCCCATACGTCTCACCGAGCGAAGGAGCGCTCCTTTCGGCACGAATCGCACAAACGCACAGATGAGCCTGTTCATCGTTCCGGGAACGACGCTGCGCACGCCATGCAACATCGCACGGTAGCCGATTTCGGCGACCTCGCGCGGTGCCATCAGCTTCGAGTACGGCATGACCGCGAGTTTCGCGCGGGTGAAGAATTCGGTGCGAGTCGGGCCCGGAAGCAGACACGTCACCGTCACGCCGGTGCCGCGCGTCTCTTCCCACAGCGCTTCGGAGAACGACCACACGAGCGCCTTCGTCGCGTAGTACGTCGCAGCCATCGGCCCTGGTAGCGCCGCGGCGATCGATGCGACGTTCAGGACTTTACCGCGATGTCGCGCTACCATACCCGGCAACACGAGACGCGTCAGGTGCAGAAGTGTCGTCACATTCACCGCGACCATGTCTCGGGTGGTCTCCCACGGCTGATCGACGTACGCACCGCCGGCGCCGAACCCGGCATCGTTCACCAGGACATTGACCTCGAGCCCCGCGCGAGAAATCTCATCAAGGATGCGCAGGGGCGATGCGGCGTCCGCGAGATCGATAGCGATAGGTGTCACCTTGACGCGACCATTGGTCTCGAGCTCTTTCTTCAAATCGTTCAGCGCAGGAAGGTCGCGCGCAACGATGACGCAGTCATAACCGTCACGTGCAAGGATGCGAGAAAACTCACGGCCGATGCCGCTCGATGCGCCAGTGATCAACGCGACAGGGTTTGCCATCGTTACATGCTTGTGGCGCTGTTCGTCGCCGCGTTCGATGTCGCCGTGATCGTCACGACCGTCGGGCCGTCCGTGTCACTGATCGCGACGGTGACCGACCGCGTCGCGCCCTTCTGTGCGATGACCGCGGCGGAGTGCGTATCGATGACGCCGGACGTCGCGAGCGTCCAGCCGTTGTCCTTCAGTTTCTGGTCATACAACGCTTTCGCCTCGTTCACCGTCTTCGTGGTCGTGAGCGCGACCGTGTACCCGACGCCGGGCGTCGAGATCGAGGTCTTGATCGTCCCGTCGATCACATAGACGTCGGTCGGGAAGTCCGACGGAAGACTGACCACATCGCCGGTCTTGAGCGTCGTACCATTGATGTTCAAATTTGCGCTGTTCGTGTTGACGTCGATCGTGCCGTTCACGTTGCCGTTCGGCGTATTGATGACAATCTTCTTGCCACATCCTGCGGCAAGTACCGCGAACACCGCGAGCGATGCCAATCCGAGCACGTGTGATTTTTTCATAGTTACCATCGTTAATGATGTGCTTAAGATCGTTCCACCTTCATCATCTCGCATATGGAACAATTGTGCAACAAAAGGCCGCTAGTCTTGACAAAACCGCTCAAATGACATAGTCTAAGCGGTCGCTCGTTTCCATTGTCGATATATCCATGAGCGGTCGGACGTGGTGCTTTTTTCAGGCGCCAGGTCCCACCGCCCATGACATGCATGAGCCGGTGTGATCATCGCGCATCACTCTCTTGGAGGGACCCCATGCGTTCGAACCGGAAAGGTTTCACGTTGATCGAACTAATGATCGTAGTGGTGCTCGTCGGCATCCTCGCGGCGATCGCCATCCCGAACTTCGTAGCGATGCAGGACCGCGCGAAGGAAGCGACCATGGCGTCGAACATGAAGTCGGTTCAGCTCGCGATCGAAGACCTGGCGGTCCAGTACGACGGGAAGTACCTCCTGAACGCGGACAGCATCCGCACGAGGCTACCCAGCACGGTCAAGAACCCGTGGAAGGGCGGGCGGGACACATTCGTCTACCGCGATACGGTGACGATCAACGTCCCTTCGAAGGGCACGGTCATCATGACCCCGCGCCACTACCTGGACTTCGGTTCGAAGCCGTCGGTCGGCTACCAAATCTACACTGTGCGACACGACGGCACGATCGGCAACACCGTCCTCAACGACGGCAACCCCGGCCCCGAAGTCGACCAACACGACATCTTCTAGGCGAGATGATCACGCGCAAGCAATTCGACAATGGACGAACCCTACACCTCACCGTGTCGGGGTTCTTCCATATGCCAACATCCCCGAGGGGGTCGAGGATGTTGGTACTGTCACGAACTATTCGGAGGCAATCGGATTCTGTTAGAATCCCATGCCACCGTGGCCGCGTCCCATACCCATGCCCATCCCGAAGTTGGGATTCTGCGAGGCATTGGTCTGGTACTGCAGGAGCATGGTGTCGGCCTCGGCTTGCGTGAGGAAGCCGACCTTCACCATGTCATCGAGCTTCGCCTTGTACTGCGTCTCGGCGTTCGCCTTGAGCTTGTCATACGTGACGCCGTGCGCAGCTGCGATCTGGTAGAACGGCGTACCGTTCTGCAACTGCGTCTGAAGGTCGGTTGCACTGATGCCGAGAAGCTTCGCCATGTCGACGAGCCGCTGTTGGCCGTGATCGCCCTTCACCTCAGGCACCGGCGTCGTCGTCGACGTGCTTGTGTTCGTCGTCGCGACCGTGACCGCGTTCGGATCGGTCGTTGCGGCGCTCACGATATGCGTCGCAATGGTCCCAATCGCTGCGGTCGCGGCGATACCGACTGTCGCCAGCGTGATCTTTCCTGGTAATTTCATTTACCTCCTTGTATCAGTTGATAAGCTGTCCCGATAGGGACATTCACACGATAAACCACCTTACTGAACAGGCGCTTAACGGGACGTCCACACACGAAAACGACTACGTTTTCATAGTTACGCGTTTTCGGGATTGACTTTTCCGTTTTTTTGCGCTATCATAACTATCTACAATTTTTTCTGGCGCTTGAACGCCGCATGGGGACACGATCGCGTGCCTGCCGGTGTTCGGTTCTGCCAAGACGCACGCGCGCCCTGACTCTTCGATGTTACTCACCACACAAATTCCATGGAAATTAATAGACGGTACTAGTAATATTCTTCGGTCTGTGGTCGTTCCGGCTGGTACGTATCAAGTTGAACGCGTAAAAAATCCTTTCGGCACGTCGGACACAACTTGGCTCGTCATCGTAGGCACCATGGTCGGTGGTAGCGAGGATTTTTTCAAGAAAATGGACCGCGCTGAGTACGGCAACTTCAGAATAATCCTTGAGGAAAATCAATATATACCGTTATCACTCCCTGATGGGGGGCTTGCGACAGCATAGTACCGGAAACGGCGGTTCTTACTGCGAGCCGACGATCAACAACCGCTCCGATGACCGCGTCACCGCGGTGTAGAGCCAGCGTTGCCACGTGTCGCGATCATATTTCGGCAATTTCTCCTCGAACACGATGACATTCTTCGCCTCACCACCCTGCGCCTTGTGCACCGTGAGTGCGTAGCCCCAGTCGAACAGGTCGCCAAGGTCTTTGACGGCGACTTCGTCGATACCGAGACGCGCGAGGTCCTCCTCCGTGCGCAAGGTCGTCGGTAGACCGAACTGGTGACGACTGATCGTCCCTTCGAACGCGTACCGCTCGCCGTCGAGACGGATCTGGCTCC
Organism: Candidatus Kerfeldbacteria bacterium; assembly: GCA_903854795.1. GTDB lineage: Bacteria > Patescibacteriota > Patescibacteriia > SBBC01 > SBBC01 > CAINXF01. Next base: position 3,607 of record CAINXF010000080.1, on the reverse strand, counting down.
GGTACCAATCGTCGTGCTGCGGTTCGATGCCTTCGATCGTCCCAAGCATGCCGTTATAGATGTTCTCCTTTCGGTTGTTGCGCAAGCAGATCACGCGCTCGCCGATCGTCGGCTCGGGCTGGTCGAAATTGAGCACGCCACGGATCCGCGCGTTCAGCGCCACCCGCGTCTTGTTGAAGCCGCACAGCACCATGGTCGAGTTATCGTACCGCATGAACTCCGCGTTGAGCTCCTGCGTCGACAGCGAGGCGACTTTCCGTACGTGCGGGCCATACTCGCCAACGGGAATCTCGCCGCCGTCACGGATCAGCATAGAGAGTCGGATGATCGGATTTTCTGATTCCTGACGGACGATGCGCTCGAGGCGGAGCTCCGGATCAGCCATGAGGTTAAAGTTCTCCCCGATCGGGGGCAACTGGCCGTGGTCACCGACAACGAGGATCGGTTTTCCGTAGGACCGCAGGTCTTCCCAGATGTCGGCGTTCACCATCGACGCCTCGTCGACGATGATGAGGTCCTGCGTGAGCTCCTCGACGGCTTTCCGCGTCCAGGCGATCGCATTACCCTTCTCGTCGAGGACCGCCTTGTAGATGAGCGCGTGGATCGTCGAGCAGCTATCGCCGAACCGCAACGCGGTCTGCTCATCGAGCTTCTGTTTCAACACGTTCGCGGCTTTGCCAGTGAAGCAACAAAACGCCACGGAGTAGCGCTTGAACCTCATTGAGCGGGTTAGGCGCTTCCGGAGATGTGCGATGAGCGTCGTCTTACCGGTACCGGCGTACCCGCCGAGCGTCAGATGCTGTTTCGTGTTTGCGCCGAGCCACGCGACGATCTTGTCGTACGCCGCAGACTGGCCTTCGTTGAGACGGATGGTGCGCGTCACGGGATCACGCCTGATACGCGAGCCAAAATTCCATCGCGGCGAGCATAAGTAGGCCGTATAACGGCCAGAAGTACGTCCTATCCACCGCCATCACGACCGCAATTGCGAACACGGCAAGGAACTTCGTCCCGAGCATAAACGCGGCATAATGGCCGCCGATGGCGAGGTCGCTGATGATGAACCAGTGCACCGATGCGAGCACGAGCAATACGATCACCAACAACGGATTGTTCAGAACCTCGCCGATCCCCGCCATGCCGCTCTGCGCGTACCGATGAATGACGAACCCCACGGCGCTCGCGACCGACGCGAACACCCATAGCCATTCTATGGTGAGGAGCAGCGTTGCTGGTTTATGCGGGTACGGCTGGTTCATTTCGTGACCGCACCAGTCGAACCGTTCCCGAGACCGTTCTTCCGGTACATGTGCCGAACAAAATAGCGAAGGCTGTACGGTATGCCAATCAGTACGACCGACAGTACCACAAGGTTCACCGCATACTTCCACCAGATGACACCGTAGACCGTCGACTTCACGTTATCGGGCGAGATGGTCGTCGTGGCGATGACAGTGTCCAGTGGTCGCGTGAACGATAGTAACAACACCACGATCACCGCAAGCATCGTATAGAAGATCCACAGGAGCTTCCACGAGACTGAATGGCGGGGGATACCGAGGTAATGAGAGCCTTGTGATGTCATTTCCAGATCCTCTTGGTACTCACTTTTTCCTTGTTCCGGAACGCCGTCTCAAGATCAAAATATGCCAGCGCATCCACGCACGTCTGGAAATCCTCGAGCGTCGGTTTTTCAGGAAGTGTGGGCATGGTTACGATTTCGGCCTCATGTCCACGATCCGTTTCTCCTTCAGCTCCGATTCCATGCCGAGCTGTTCAAGCAGTTTCTTCAACGGTTCTTCCTTGATCTGCGCGGAGATGAACACCTCGTTGTGGATCTTCCTACCGAGACGCGCCTTCAGATCCTCGAAATCGACGCCGTGCCTTGGCGCGACCAGCACATCGATCTCATCGAGCTCGTTCGGATCATCATTGACCTTCTTGATGACGACCTGCCATTCCTCGACATCGTGCTCGCCGGAAAGCAACGGATAGAACTCGTTCATGTTCACGAGCTCGCCTTTGATTTTCATCAACTGGAACTCCCGCACCTCGCTCGAGCGTTGGATGTCTGCGATGATGCGGGGCGTAGTCTTGCCGCACACCTCGCACGGTCCGAACTCGACGCCTTTACACATGTCGCCGGTACGGTAGCGGACCACAGCCGAGCCGCGCCAATCGAGCGTCGTGTAGACGATCTCGCCGGGCGACCCGTCGGGCAGGACGTTCCCATCCTTGTCGACGATCTCGATGACCTCGAGGTCGGGGTAGAGGTGGTAGCCCGTCGTCTCGGTGCACTGGATCCACGCGGTCTTCGCCTCGGTCAGCGCGTACGTTGCGATGATCTTCACATCCGGCGCGCCGAGCTGTGCCGAAAGCTCGCGTACCTTCTGCCGCAATCCTTCACTTACCCGCTCGCCACCGAACACAAGGTACTTCAAACTCGAGAAATCGCGCTTCTGTGCGGCCGCTTCACGCAGGAGATGGTAGGCGTAGCCGGGAATGAACGTCGCGACGTTCATTTTCAGACGCTCAATCGCATCGATGATCTTCTGCGTGCCCATGACCTTGCCGCCGCCGGTGGCGAGACTCGTCATCATGTTCGTCTGCATCGCGAAGTAGGAAAGCCAGAATGCGAGGTGCGGCGAGTACGGGAAACCGTTGAGTCCGGTCAGGTCACGTGTCAATCCCGCGACCTCGAACATCCGGCGGCCGCTCTCCCTGAACAGCTCGATATCGCGCGACGAATATGTGAATGGTGTCGGCAGCGCAGTACGGCCGGTCGTGAAATGCATGTGGATCGGCTTATACTCCCACTCGAGCTTTTCCTGGACGTCCTGCTGCGTCAATTTTCCCCACAGGATCTTCGCGAGCGTACCCTTCGACGCGTGTTCCTTGATGAGCTTCTCGTCCGGCTGCAGGATGAACTGCCGTGGTTTCACTGGATCCTCGACGGTCGGCGCAATGTCCGCCTTCGAGGTGAACGGGATCCGTTTCAGGTCGTCAACGGTCTTGATGTCGTCGAAACCGATCTTATGCTTCTCAAACAGCGCACGGTAATACGGCGAAAATGGCAGCTGATGCCGCACGTACTTCCTCAAACGTCGATCTTGAAGTACGCTCTGTTCGTCGGTACGGAGGTGGGAGACGCGGTCCCAGTTCATGAATAACGCCATAGGAGAGTATCCACTGATAATGCCTTGATTTTACACTAGAAACAACAAAAAACGAAGGGCGTTCAATGGCCCCTCGACGGACGCTACCGACTACCCGACGTACACTTTTTCGGTCAGTGGTGCGATCCCGCGCATGATCTCGCGGGTCGCGTCCTGCAATAACGAATAGTCGAGTTCCTTACCACGGAACTGTTCGAGATTGATCGCGGGACCGAACTTCACCGTGACGTTCTTGCGCTCAGCGATAAGGTTCGTTACCGATTTCATGAAGGTCTTACCGGAGGGACATGCGATGCCGACTGGTATAACCGGGACGTTCGCGTACAGCGCGAGGCGCGCAGTCCCTGTCTTGCCGCGCAACAGGTGCGACAATGGATTACGGGCGCCTTCGATGAAGTTGCAGATTATCTGTCCTTGACGAAGGTACTGCG
>CAINXF010000079.1 GCA_903854795.1 Candidatus Kerfeldbacteria bacterium | reverse complement strand
GATCATCGAGGAACTGTTCGCATTTGTCTCAGGAGATCGTTTGGGCAGTTCGATCAACTGGCAATCCGTGAAAAATGGCGTTTCGGACCCGTCATATTACGAAAGATACTCGGGGCAACTTTCTCAAGACCAACGCATTACGTCGACTCAGTGGGATGACCTTGTTGAAAAAGCGATCGCAACATTAAAAGGCCTCGTAGAATCATCGGGTAGTGAAATCACTGCAGTCCGAAAGCTCGCGACGACGAAGACTCTCGATGAATTGTTTGCGTTGCCTCTCGACACCGAGCCGCTGATTAATACGGAACAAAAGCCAACGCAATGAAACACATCGTCTTCCAGCGTCCCGGCGGGTATGACCAAGTCACCATTCAAGAATCACCTGACCTTCATCCGACCAAAGGGCAGATCGTCGTGAACGTCGAATATGCGGGCATGACGTATGCGGAGTGCATAATCCGAATGGGCTTATACCAATCTGCAAAAAGGCACAGTTATCCGATCACACCGGGATTCGAGTTTTCCGGCACCGTTTCTGAAATTGGTGCAGGCGTTTCTGGTTTTACGACTGGGCAGCGCGTGTTCGGCGTGAGCTGGTTCGGGGCATTCGCATCGCAAGTCTGCGTGCCTGCGTATCAGCTGTTCCCTATCCCACAAGAACTGTCCACAGTCCAAGCAGCGACATTCACGACGGCGTTCCTGACCGCCTGGTTCGCCGCGATAAAGCTCGGCCAATCGACCTACAGCATGACCGCGCTCGTACACTCGGCAGCCGGGGGTGTCGGTAGCGCACTCGTCCAAGTTCTCAAAGCCAACGGCTGCACAGTGATCGGCGTGGTCGGCTCTTCGAATAAAATCGAAGCTGCAAAGAACGTCGGATGTGCCGAAGTCATCGATAAAAGTACGGAACCACTTTGGACGGCTGCAAAAAAGTACGCGCTCAATGGCTACGACCTCGTGTTCGATTCGACCGGCGTCGAGACACTGAAAGAAGGCTACCGCCACCTCGCGCCAACTGGCAGACTCATCACGTACGGCTTCGCCTCGATGCTCCCGAAATCGGGACGCCTGAACTTCGTCGCGCTCGCGATCAAGTTCTTCAAGTCGCCACGCTTCAATCCGATCCGTATGGCCGACGAAAACAAGAGCGTCATGGCGTTCAACTTAAGCTTCCTGTTCGACCGGAAGGACGTGCTTAAGGAAGGCATGTCCGCACTGCTGGAGTTGCTGCATCAAGGTCACATCACGCCACTGCCGGTCACCGAATACGCGTTCGCCGATGTCACGAACGCGCTTCGTGCACTCGAATCAGGAACAAGCACGGGAAAATTAGTACTTCGCATATGAAACACATCATTGCCGCAGACGTTCAATGGACCGAAAAGAAGGGCTATAGCAAGAAGATCATGCTCACACCCGAACTGCTCAAGCAGCCCGGCCTTCTCGTGCAATCGCTCCGCATCAAACCGAACGAAATATGCGCGCCACACTTCCATAAGAAACAGACCGAGATATTCTACTTCATCAACACGAACGGCGAATTCGAGGTAAACGGCGCGAAGGTGCCGCTTGCGGTCGGCGACGTGCTCATGGTCGAACCGAACGACGTCCACGCGACTCGCAACGATTCAGGCGAGGACTTCCTCTACGTCGCGTTCAAATTCGATTGGATCGACGGCGACTACTTCGAAACGGAACAACGATGAACCCCACTAGACTTTTCATCTGGATGGGTGCGATCGTCGGGTCGACCGCAGGCGCGTACATTCCCGCGATATGGGGCGCATCGGTGTTCTCGCTCTCCAGCATCCTTCTGTCCGGCGTCGGCGGCATCCTTGGTATCTGGGTCGGATTCACGATAGGTAAGCGCTTTTTCTAACGTCTCAGCGACATGTCG
>CAINXF010000078.1 GCA_903854795.1 Candidatus Kerfeldbacteria bacterium | reverse complement strand
GGGCGTGGTCCCTCGGTGACGCGGGCGTAAGCGCGATTCGTGATCTCGGGATCAAGTAGTCGTACTGGCTCAGGGCCTTCTCGACGTTCACAGCACGCCCCTCCGAATGTCGCGTCGTAGCCGCGCCAGGTAGTCGTTGTAGAACGAGAGGTTATGGAAACTGACAAGTGACATCGCGGCGATTTCCTTCGCGCGGAAGAGATGTGTAATATAGGCGCGTGAGTAATCATGGCAGACCTTGCAACCGCATTTCGGATCGAGCGGACGGTCGTCCTTCAGGAACGAAGTCTTTTTCATGTCGAGCCGTCCTGCAGAGGTGAACGCGACACCATGGCGTCCGTAGTGCGTCGGTGCGATCGAGTCGAACGTGTCCATCCCCGCCCGTACGATGCCGAGGATATCTTCGGGATGGCCGGTGCCGAGCAGGTGCCGTGGTTTCGCTGGTGGTAGCAGGTCCCCCATCCATCCGAGCATGCGTGCCATCGTCGCCTTGTCGCCGCCGAGTTCTCCGCCGATGCCAAACCCGTCGAACGGCAGTGCGGTGATGACGCGGGCGCTCTCCTTGCGAAGCCTGAAGAACTTGCCGCCCTGGACGATGCCGTAGAGCGCTTGACGTGAGGTGCGTGCGGCGAGCGACTGCGCCGCCCAACGGTGCGTGCGCGCGAGCGACTCACGGAGGTAGGCAGTGCCGGCGACCGGCGGTGGACACTCATCGAACGCGAACATGATGTCTGCGCCGAGTTTCTGCTGGATGGCGATTGATTCTTTCGGGCCAAGGAAAAGACTATGGCCATCCACTGGTGATCTAAATCGTACGCCGTGTTCGGTGATGGTGAGCGATTGCGGCTGGTCGTGCGCACGGACCCTCTCGCTGCTCGCACCTTTCAGGATCTTCCCCATGTTGAGATCACGCCCGAAGCCGAGACTGAACACTTGAAATCCGCCCGAGTCGGTCATGAGCGGCCTGTTCCAGTGCATGAACTTGTGGAGCTTGCCGTGTGCTGCAACGATCGCTTCACCTGGTTTGAGGTGCAGGTGGAACGTGTTGCAGATCAATAGCTGTGTGTGCGTTGCAACGACGTCGTCCGTCATGAGTGCCTTGATCGCGCCTTGGGTCGCTACGCCGACAAGCGTCGGTGTTTCAACGTCACCATGCGGCGTCGACAATATACCAAGTCGGGCCCGTGATCTTTTTGATTGTTTAAGTACGCGAAAATGTATCATGCAGGTAGTATACCAGAATTAAAAAAACTGTTGCGACGCTGTGACGAGGATCAGGGTGACCCCGCTTAGCGGGGTCGGGTCCCTAGCCGAGCCACAAGGAGCAACTCAATAAAGGGAAGGGGGAGCATCGGTGGGGGAAACCGTTGGTTTCCCACCCGAACTATTTATACAGGAAAACGTTGTTGATCCAACCGCTCTTGCCTTGGGCGTCGCCTTCGATGATCCGAACTTGGGTCGCTGAAAGTCTTGAGTCCACCACGCGTGCCTTCGTTCCGTTCGGTGTGGTGAAAATTTTTCCGCGCGACATGAGTGTATCGAGGACGGCGCTCCCGTTTTGACTGGCGGCGGTGAAGGCGTTTAAGGAATCGATGTCGATTGCGAGTATTGCGGCTCCCGTGGCGTCGAACTTGTCCGCGCCGAAGTTGATGACGACCGTATCACCCTCGTTGTATGGGCCCGTTGTGTTCGTATTCGAGTTTGTCTTTGATGAGCGTCCATTGAAGAGCGCAAGTATGCCGATCGCGCAAAAGAGCACCAGTACGATGATAAACGCGACATTCCTCCGCTTCTGTAGAGGGAATGAGAGTGACGGTATCGATGGTTTTGGGGTGAGATCGTCCATAGGTTACTTTCTGTAGTATACCACGCAGCCCTTTTTACGGAAGTACGATGAGATAGATGCCGGTAAGGATAATAATAGATGCGATAGTTTTTTGTAGCAGATGACGTTCGTGGAAAAGCTTTCCTCCAAGTATGACATCGAAGAGCACCGAGATGCGCTTTACCGCAATAACGAGTCCGACCGCGGCGATGCTAGTCGCTTTTGCCTGCGATGCGTTTGCAAGTACGTTGATCGCGGCGGTGAGCAGGACGAGTCCGATGAACGATCTTTTGCCGAACGTCGGCATGCCGATCTTCTGTCTCGCCCCCGCGAGCAGTACAAGATAAAGTATCGTTCCGAACAGGTAGTTGTAGAACAGGTATGTCGGTACCTCGATCCTGACGAGCAGGAACCGATCGAGAATGCCGCCGAACGCGAGTGCCAATACGGCGATGAGAAGCGAACGGCCACCGGGTCCTTTACCGATCTCCTTGAACGGTGCGAGCAGGTGTTTCGGTGTGCGGAATAGTTCGGACAGGTGGCTATGCTCGGCACGGTGGAACTCGAGAATGAACGTTCCAATCAGTGTAAGCAAGAGTCCGCAGACCTTGTACCAAGAAAGCCCTTCACCGAGCAGGAAGTATGCAAGCACGGCCACGATTGCTGGGTCGAGCGCGAGGATCGGTAGGACGCTCGAAAGTTCCATCGCACGCATCGCCCGCGCGGTGAATAGTAAACTGCTCGCGCCGATGAATCCGGAAATCCCCACAAAGACGAACTGCGTGCTGGTAAGTCGTAAATGCAACACCTGTGAGAACAACAGCAACAACACCAGTAATTTCGCTATGTTTAGAAATGTGACGTACTCTAGCGAGTGTTGCTGTTGCAGTGTCTTTTTTTGCAGCAACCCGACGATAGTGATACCGAATGCTGCGAACAGTGCGTAAAGATACCAGGCCATATCAGGAGATTAGTTTTGTGATGGGAATATTAAGTGCTCTCGAAAGTTTCTGTATCGTTTTTAGCGTAGGATTCGTGTTTGCGCCTGATTCAAGCTTGATGAGCGTCGCATAGGTAACCTTTGCACGAACAGAAAGTTGCTCCTGCGTAAGAGCGCGATTTTTTCGGTGTTGCTTAATTCTGTCTGAAATCATATTACTAGTAATATAATACTATACACAAGAGAATTAAGCAAGACCGCATCATGTAATGCGAGCAGTAGCTGAGTCCAATGGTGTCAGCAGTTTAGCCGACAAAATTGGCTTTATGCAACCCGCGCTAAGACAACGCTATGAATAAGAATAGTTGATATACCGCGTCACTCGCCATAAGAACTATCACTAGATTGCGGCGGGCATTGAGTTGCCTCGCTTGCTCTAGAGTCCGCGTTTTCGCCTCGTGGCAAATCGAATTGCACGCCACCCTGCAAACAAAAGTCCGTAGACTAATTGAAATGGCAAATGTATTTGAAATGATCAATATACATTTGCCTCGCATAGCCACATCACCGCCGACAAACTTGGACACAAGTAATATATGACAACCAAGAAGAGCAATTATATTGAGTATCAATAGCTAATCGTCGACAAGAATGATTCAGAAACAGAAGCCCAATCCCAAATACCCCCAAGAAGCATAGTTAGCAGCCACATACGGGTCTTATCGAACACACACTTTGATATAGCAAGCGTGTGAAAAGGATTTCGATTCCGAAATGTTTCGCGTTCTAGTTGATTGAAGAGAAACTCAAATTTGAGGCTATTATTTATATCCCCGCCAATGAGATTCGAAAATACTCAAATGGAACTAGTATTGTCCTATCGACTTCCTGCAGGGATGCAAGGACCTGCCCGAATGCGCTGGATCACACGTTATATACTCTGGTGGACCCTACCGGACTCGAACCGGTCACCTTCCCGCACCATTCCTGGTGGACCTGAGGGGACTCGAACCCCTTACCTCTTCCATGCCATGGAAGCGCTCTACCAGCTGAGCTACAGGCCCCCAGGAATGGTGCGGGACTCTTTCAATATTTTGAGCTAAGGGCCCATGACTCTCGTAGCTGCTCCCCTACCATTAAATATTTACGGCAGTGGAGCATTTGGTGGACCGTGGCGGAGTCGAACCGCCGACCTCTGCAATGCGAATGCAGCGCTCTACCAACTGAGCTAACGGCCCATGAAGTTAACTGGTGCCCCCACCAGGAATCGAACCCAGATCCATCCCTTAGGACGGGATTGTTCTATCCGTTGAACTATGGGGGCTTGATGAAGTAAATGTTCCACGTGGAACATTTATCTTATTAAAGTTCACTTTTTACAAAAAAAATGCTTTAGGTTAGCAAATTTCTTGTGTCGTAAAATCAATATCCACGCACTAGATGATGTAAAAGACCTGTAGAAAAACCATCAATCCAATTCGTTTTCGTATTCGTGTACCAGATTAATGAAAATGCAATTCCAATGACAACGACTATAAGAAGCACATTCATCAATTCAGAGCGGACTAGTTTATGGTACTGCTCAGAATCGAATTGATCAGATGGCTCTGCATGGTTCGAAAATTGCTGAGGCCGGTTTTCCTCATTTCTTAGAGGATTATTCTGAGGGGCGCCGAATAGTCCTTTTCGTTTGTTCTTGCTCATAGGTAATGTCGATTGTACATAATATCGGTCAAATATTCAAGTACGAATAATCAATTATTGACAAATAATTCAATTTGCGCTATAATAATGATAGTCATTTTAGAAAAAATATATCTAAAATGGCGGCCAAAATACAATTCAATACTAAAAATAAAAGGTCGCCATAGATATCGAGGGTACATGCTTTCGATGATTATCGGCACAAAAAAGAGGGTTCAGGGCAAGATAAACAGCCTCGATGGTGTTATGAGGTCGTGTTCATCGTGCCCGAAGATCGTCCAGGTACTCTTATATACGGTCGCTTCTTTTGGTCGGTTCATATTTGAGACGGTAAGTTTTGTTGCTTCAATTCCAATATTCATGCTCTACTCGCCGCAGCAGAGCTTCGAGAAGCTTGCGCGACGAAAAGATGACGGGCAATTTCTCGATTCATACTCGTCACATCTAAAACGTTATCAAGTGGTGGTGGGTGTATCACTCTCTGCCGTGCTTGCGATTGCAGTACAGCTTTCGATCTTTGGTCTCGTACTTTACCACGCCGGAAAGCCAACGGTAGTTCATGCTTCCGTCGATTCAAAAATGATCACTGCATCGTGGGGCGCCACGGCCGATAATTATACTCGTGAAATATTTGGAGCTGGGAAGTGCAGAACTGATGAAATTTCATACGAGTGTAACACCTATGGATCAAGCACAATTAAAATTGGCCAATCTAGTCAATGTCCCGGCGTAGATCATGATTATGCGGGCGTGCTCACCTTTAACCTCTCGACCATTCCATCGAATGCGACGATTACCGACGCTGAACTTCTTGTAAACGTCACGTCGCCTTTTCAAGATGATGTGGCGGTGTTTCGAACTATAGATGATGATCCATATACTACGGATCCGGATGGTTGTGACAATGGTTCGCTCTTTAGTAATAACTCAGGCGTATTATACTTCGCCGATCAGGGATGGTCTTACACTGGACCCCATACGTTTTCCCTCGAAGCAGTTGCAGTATCTGATATTCAGACGAGGATTTCAACATCAAAAATGCTCGGTTTATATTTTCAGATTGAAGCTAGCGTAGGATCGATCGCCTCACCATACGCAGGTTCGGGACAGCCACAGCTCCACGTTACATACACGCTACCATCAACAACTGCACCGTCAAATTTCAATAAGGGAACCGTTACGACCACATCGATTCCCTGGAGTTGGACCGACAATGACAGCGGACGTGCGACGGGCTATAACGTGAAAACCAGCACCGATACGAACGTCACCGGATGCACGGGACTCGCGGGTTCGGCGAGGAGCTGCACGGAAACCGGCTTGGCGGCCAACACGCGCTACACAAGGCACGCGACGGTCACCGATGCGTTGGGATCGGCTAGTAGCGATAACATCTCGGTATATACCGCATACGGAACGCCGTCCGGAATTTTGACGGACGCGGTCTCCACGACGAGCATCACCGTCCATGCAAGCGGTACGTTCACGAACCTCGGACAAGGACAGTCGGCGCTCATGTTCTCGACAAATGATGGGAAGAACTCCGGATGGATCACGACGAGCAGCTGGACCATATCTAACCTGTTGCCAAACTCGATTCTCGGTTTCACGGTCAGAGCGCGAAACGGCGACGGAGTAGAAACCGCAGAGTCGCCGTCGACATCCGTAGCAACGTATGCTCCGGCAGCCGCTGTCGTTAGCGCGCGAAGCGATTCGACATGGTATCAGACCGGCTCATTCTCGTTCACCAATGCTCTCAACTGGGGCTCGATCGAAGAAGGCGGTGTCCAATATTACGGGTATGCATGGGATCAGACGCCGACACATGCGTTCACAGGATCCGAAAGCACCTGGAGCACGAGCTTTGACGGATGCCCGAATGATGTTTGTACGGTTATGGACAACACGCTTTCCCTCACGGCAAGCGCTGAAGGTCTATGGTACCTTCATCTACTTTCGTACAATGCCCTTGGCGTGCCAACAGGTACTGGTTCGACGTTCGGGCCATACGAGTATGACCATTCCGCGCCAACCGCGCCAACACACGTGTACGATGGAAGTGAGTCGGACCTCGAGTATACCGCAAGCGCGACGCAGCTCGTCGCACATTGGACCGCATCCAGTGACGTCACGTCCGGTATCCAGAAGTATCAGTACGCGATCGGAACGACTTCGGGTGGGACAAACGTCGTCGGCTGGACTGACAACGGCAACGCGACGAGCCTGACAAAGACGAACCTTTCGCTCACGAACGGTGATACGTACTATGTGTCGGTCCGTGCGGTTGATCGCGCGGCGAACATCGGTGCGGTTGCCACGACGAACGGTGTGACCGTCGATACCGACCTACCGCCGTCCCCAGCTCCAGTAGAGATACGGAATTCCTTTTCCTCACCAACAAAGTATTTCATCTCAGAAACGGGCTCGATTGAAATTGAGTGGAGTCCGGTGACCGACGAGACGGGGATTCATGCTTATCAGTACGCGATCGGTACGACGCCTGGTGGCGACGATGTCGTGAGCTATGCTGACGACGGCGTCGGGACCACGCATACGGAATCCGATCTCAATCTTGCGGACGGCGGTCAGTACTACGTGTCGGTGCGTGCGGTTGATGGCGTGGGCAACACGAGCGTTGCGGCAATCTCGAATCCCGTCATTGTCGACACGACGCCGCCCTCAGCGCCGCCCTCGGTCAACGATGGTTCCGGAGCTGACGCGACATTCGTAGCACAGACATCAGCACTCTCGGCGAATTGGACGGCGGCAACGGATGCCTCGTCCGGTATCCAGAAGTATCAGTACGCCATCGGAACCTCGGCTGGAACGACCGACCTGGTCAGTTGGACCGACGCGACTTCGACGACCGTCACCGTGACAGGCCTGACGCTCGCGAACGGCGCGACGTATTTCGTCTCGGTTCGGGCGATCGATAACGCAGGGAACGTCGGCACGGCGAGCGTTTCGAACGGCATGACGGTGAACATCGCATTGCCGCAGATCGTGAACCATGAGGCCGGCTTGGACGCCACGCCACGCGCCACCGCGGGGACAGTGTACGACGTTGACTTCACCAAGTCGTCGACCGGACCAGATCTTTCGCATGCCGAGTATGCGGTGTACGCCGGTGCCGCGAAGACTGGGACGCTCCTGAAGGATTGGACGTCGCTGTTCTCGACCTCGACGTCAAGTTATACCACCGACTGGAGCGTGGATTTCGCCGCCTTACAAGAAGGGACGAACCATGTGTCAGTGCGTGTCACGGCGCTCGATGGCCTTGTCAACGAACTCGATGATGCATTCACGATTGTTAAGAACACTTCAGTACAATCGGTTGCGGTTTCCGGAATCATCGACGCACGCGTCATCGCGGGCGAGACTGTCGCGACGTTCTTTTGGACGACGACCGCACCGTCAACCTCTCGAGTATCCTGCGGCGACGATTTGACCGAAGCGTCCAGTGCAATGACCACCTCTCATCGCGTTCAGATTGACGGTCTTACGGCTGGTGCCACATACGGCTGCACGCTTTTGAGCGGCGATTCATCGCAACAACTGAATTTCATTACCAACACACCGTCGTCGACGAAGAACCGTGCGATCGGGCCGACCATCCTCGAGCCGACGCTGCAATCTGGAACGACACCGAAGTTTATCGTAAGCGGCGTGGCGAAAGGCCATCAGACGATCCGCGCCTATGTCGACGGCAAGGTCGTGAAAACCGTGACCACCAAAGGTTCGTCAATCGAGACAACGCAATTTACGATCGCCGTTTCGCTTGCAGCGCTGAAAATGGGGACGCATGTCTTGTATCTTCAGTCGACGGACGAGAATGGCAGAACAAGCATCGTACGGCAGCGCGTGACCTTTGTCGTCAATTCGGACGGCGCCGTTACGGCAATCAGCAAGACGACAGGAACGGCACTGACGTACACCGTGAAAAAAGGTGATTCGTTGTGGCGCATCGCACAGGTCTACCTTGGCGACGGGTCGAAGTACACGTATATCATCAAGGCGAATCAGTTGACCTCGCCCAGTCTGCAATTGAACCCAAGCTATCTCCGTCAAGGAATGGTCCTGGTGCTGCCTAAGGGATAGTAGATATGAACAACGGTTTGCATCCCATCCTTGCATGAACAATGCGATTAATTTCGTTACCGCTCATCATGGTGCCGATGTTATGCGCGTATCCCTCGAAGCTCGACGCGATTAATTATCTTCCCCCGGTCGGTAATTATTTTCCGAAAGATTTTGCTATCTTCCGAAAAGGTGCCATCTGGCACGTGTACGGTATATATTGCAGCTACAATCCGCAGACGTACGTGCGGTAAAAAATGTCACATTTTTGACGAACACATCATGTGTTCAATGTGACGCACATCGAAAGGCCTGTGATTTGACAGTGGGTCATATCGGCCTTACACTTTCAGCGCACCTTTTTTTATTCCCGATATTAACAAGGAGAACGTTCCATGGCCATGTTCAACCGAGAAGAGGGAGAAACGCACGGCGTCGAAACCATCATCGGCCCCTCGGTGAAAGTTGAGGGAAATTTTGTCGGATCAGGGAACGTCATCGTGGACGGTGTGGTCAATGGTTCGATCAGCACGACGAAGGACATTCGTATCGGGGAACGCGCTAAGGTCAAGGCGGACATCGACGCGGCGAACGTCGTCGTCGCTGGTGAGCTGCACGGCAACATAAAGGCCGGTGGTCGTCTCGAGCTCGCAGCCTCCGCAAAGGTGTACGGTAATGTCGAGGCTACCGTGCTATCGGTCGCGCAAGGTGCGATTCTGAACGGTAAGTGCATGATGGTCAAACAGGAGCCTGTGGTCGAGTCGCACGCAGCCCTTGAGAAAAACGACATGAGGAAAAAGAACACCCCGTAAGCCTTCATGTACTACTACCTCTTCGATAGCCCGCTCGCAGAGAAACGCTACAGTGCGCTCGTCAACCGGATTGAGTTCCGGATTATTGAGCTGGGCATCAACGGTCGGATGGATAGGCTGTCGATTTTAAAGAACATGCAGGAGCTCATAGATTCGGCGGTAAAGCGTGGCGCCGAGACGATCGTCATCGTCGGGGACGATGCGGCGATCGCTCGTGCGGTGTCGATCGTGGCGCGCTACAAGGTGACGCTCGGGATTATTCCTGTCGGCGAGCACCTCGCCATCCCACGGGCACTCGGTATCCCCGAGGGCGAAGCTGCGTGTGATGTACTCTCGAGGCGCGTGATCCGTACGATCGACCTCGGCAAGGCGAACGATCAGTATTTCTTGTTTTCGCTTGAGGTGCCCGCGCAACCAGTCTCGATCGAATGTGACGGTCACTACCGGATCTCGTTGCTCGGCATACCGCGCGCGTTCAGTATCTGTAACTTTAGTCCCGACCATCGTCAGTACCACGATTGCGATCCGGAGGACGGCATGCTTGAGGCGATCATCAAGGAGGAGCCGGAAGGATGGAACCCGTTCAAGAAGAACCAGTCGGTCGAGAGTGTGTTCCCGCTGCGTACCGCGAAGATCGTGTGCAACGATGCGAGCATTCCGATCACGCTCGACGGAGGGTCGGTCGTGAAGACGCCCGTCAACGTCGAGATCGCGCCGAAGAAACTTCGCGTCGTCGTTGGTAAGGATCGACATTTTTAAACATCTTGAGAAGTGAAAAGCACGTCACCAGCGCCTGGATACCTCACATGGTACGGCCATGATTGCTTCAAGATTGTCGCGGGCGGGAACGTGGTCGTGATCGATCCGTTCCAGTTGTCGTCGCCGCAGGAGCCGGCGGACATTATTTTGATAACGCACGAGCATTTTGACCACTGCTCGCCGAAGGATTTCAGCCAACTTCTCAAACAGACGACCGTCGTGTACGCGGCAGAGGCCTGCGGTACGGACCTTAGTGTCCCTAAATTGGTCACGGTAAGGCCTGGTGAGCGCTACGAGGAACGCGGTATCGTCATCGAAACCGTTCCCGCCTACAACATTGACAAAACGTTTCATCCGCACGACGGTACGCGCGTGGGGCTCGTCATTACGGTCGAGGGACAGCGGATCTACCACGCGGGCGACACCGATTTCATACCGGAGATGAAGGAGCTACGCGACATCAGTGTAGCACTTGTACCGGTGTCCGGAACGTATGTCATGACCGCGGAACAGGCCGCTGATGCGGTCGATTCGTTCATGCCGAAGCTCGCCGTTCCCATGCACTACCAGTCGATCATCGGTAGCCAAGCCGACGCAGAACGGTTCATGGAACTCGCGAAGGTGCCGGTCAGCATCCTTCCGCAGAGAAACTGAGCAAGTGTGTGATCGCGGTGACGCTTGACGTAATGCCGTTTTTTCGGTACCGTTCACACGTTCTATGGCACTCACTACCTCTGCAAAGAAACCAGTCCAACTGCCGCCACGCATGACCGTCAAGTCGCTCGCGGAACGCTTGGCATTGCCGCTCACCGTGGTCATGACGCAGCTCGTGAAGAGCGGCGTGATGGCGGCGATGAACGAAGAGATCGACTATGATACCGCGGCGATCGTAGCCGATGATTTAGGGTTCGTCCCTGGTCAGGAAACGCGGACCGCGGAGAGCGTCGATCGGCAGAGCCTGACTGACCTCGTACGCGAGGAAGATGGCGCGAAACTTGTCGACCGCGCGCCGGTCGTCGTGGTCATGGGCCACGTCGATCACGGCAAGACGAAGGTCGTCGAAGGCGAAGCAGGCGGCATCACCCAGCACATCGGCGCGTACCAAGTGGTCGAGAACGGCCAAGCCATCACCTTCATCGATACCCCTGGTCATGAGGCCTTCACCGCCATGCGATCGCGTGGTGCGCGTGTTGCCGATGTGGCCATCCTTGTGGTCGCCGCAGACGACGGCGTCATGCCGCAGACCGAGGAAGCGATCAAGATCATCAACGAAGCGAAGCTGCCGTTCGTCGTCGCCATCAACAAGATCGACAAACCGGGCGCCAATGTTGCCCGCGTGAAGCAAGAACTCGCCGCGAAGAGCGTCCTCGTCGAATCTTATGGTGGCACGGTCGTGAGTGCTGAGATTTCCGCAAAGGAAAACAAGGGGATAAAAGAGCTGTTGGATTCAGTGTTGCTCGTGGCGCAGGTCGAGAAGGAGAACCTCA
Source organism: Candidatus Kerfeldbacteria bacterium (assembly GCA_903854795.1). GTDB lineage: Bacteria > Patescibacteriota > Patescibacteriia > SBBC01 > SBBC01 > CAINXF01. The sequence continues at coordinate 2,335 of CAINXF010000078.1, read as the reverse complement.
GGGCGAATCCCGACCGTCCCGCAGTCGGTACCATTATTGAATCGCATGTCGATGCCGGTGAAGGTCCGGTCGCAACGGTGCTTGTGCATACTGGCACGCTCAATGTGGGCGACGTCGTAAGTACCGAAGATGTCTGGGGTCGCGTCAAGGCGCTCCGGAATTATCGCAGTGAATCGATTACCTCGGCGGGGCCGTCGATGCCTGCGCGAATCCTCGGGTTGAAGGGCGCGCCACTCGTTGGCGACATCCTTCGCGTACAGACTGATCCGAAGGTCATCCGCGAGCTCAAATCACGGAAGGTCGCCCCTCGAAGAACGCCGCCGCACCTATCATCGTCTGCGAGTTCCTCGACCAGTGACAAAAAAGATGAAGTGCAGAAGCTCAATCTCGTGATCCGTGCGGATACGCTCGGTTCGCTCGAGGCGATCAGGGAATCGTTGAATAAGCTGGACCACCCCGAAGTGCGCGCGGAGATTGTGCAGAGCGGTCTCGGTAACATTACCGAAGCCGACGTGTTACGCGCACAGACCGCGCAGGCGTTGCTCCTTGGTTTCGACGTCGTATCGACACCGTCCGCTGATTCGGTCGCCCGCGGCAAGAACATGACGATCAAGACATATAGCGTCATCTACGACCTCATCGACGATGTCCGCGCGGGACTTGAGAAACTTTTGAAACCCGAGGTCATCGAGACGGAGCTTGGCCGCATCAAGGTGCTTGCCGTATTCAGGACGGAGACGAAGGCGCAGATCTTCGGTGGTAGGGTTACCGCGGGAAAGATTCACCCACACGCCATGGTCCGGATTCTCCACGAGAACGTGCAGGTCGCCGAGGGAAAGCTCATGCAGCTCCAGACTCAGAAAAGCTCGGTCAACGAGGCCGTCACGGGACAAGAGTGCGGCATCAAGTATGAAGGACCGCCCGTGGTGCAGATCGATGACGTGGCAGTCGCGTTCACGCGCGAGGTCAAGATCCGTCATATCGGAGGTTAGGTGCTCGGTGGCGACCGCATCACGAGGGTGAACGAGCTGGTGCTCCACGAGGTGAGTGGCCTTATTCGTCGTGAGGTCGAATTACCGCTCGGCATGCTGGCAACGGTCGTGGCAGTAGAGACTTCGCCGGACCTCGCCTATGCGAAGGTTTTCGTGTCCGTCCTTCCTTCGTCGAAGGCGGATGAGGCATTCAAGGCTCTTAATAAGCATGTCGGAAGGGTCCAACAGCTCCTTAACCGAAAGCTGACCATGCTGAAGGTACCGCGGATTCGGTTCATGCTTGATACCGGCGAGGACCGTGCTGCGCACCTCGAGCGACTTCTTGACACGCTCGACGACACGGAGTAGGTTGATGGGTTGCCATGACGACCCACCACGAACAACTGAATGCGAAGCTCAACGACCTCCTCAACCGGTCGAGGAAGGTCTTGCTAGTGTCCCACGAGCACGGTGATGCCGATGCCGTGGGGTCGATGTTGGCATTGCGTGAGCACCTGCTACGCACTTTCGGCGTGACCGTCGATGCGTGCGCGCCGGATACGGTCCTCAGTCAGTTTTCGTTTCTCGATGGCCACCACACGATCTCCATTGATGTGACCAGTCTCCGTCCTGATGACTATGATTGCATTGTGCTCCTCGACTGTGGAGACGTGAAACGCACGCACATCGCCGAGAAGTTGTTTTCCCTCGGTACACGTCGCCCGACCGTCGCGCTCGTCGATCACCACCAGTCCATGCTCGAGTTTCGGGGAGTGACGCTCGTCGATCTTCCTATCATTCTGACGGCCGCCTCATCGACCAGCGAACTAATTTTTCGTTTCATGCAGGACAACAGGTTAATAGTTTCTCCGACCATGGCAACCGCGCTGCTCGCAGGCATCGTGACCGACACCGGCGGGTTCCAGAACCTGGCGACCACGCTCGAGTCGCTCGATGTCGCTGGTGAGCTCCTGAAGTACGGCGCAAACCTACGACGGGTCGTTAGTGCGACGATGCGGAGCAAGACGGTCGGTACGCTGCAACTCTGGGGACGCGCGCTGTCGAGGCTTGAGCACGACCCCGCGACGGGCATAGTATCGACCGCGCTTATGTTGCAGGATTTCATCGAATGCAACGTTGGGCGCGAGGGCACCGAGGGTGTGGCAAACTTTCTGAACGCGCTCGGTGAAGGCAACGTCGTGCTCGTCCTCCGTGAAGAGGAACATGGCATGGTGAAGGGAAGTTTTCGTACTAAGAAATCCGACATCGATGTGCGGGAGCTAGCAAAGGAGTACGGTGGTGGAGGCCACGCAAAAGCGGCCGGCTTTAGCGCGAGCGGTACGATAGAAAAAGTTGCGCGCGGG
>CAINXF010000077.1 GCA_903854795.1 Candidatus Kerfeldbacteria bacterium | reverse complement strand
TGACCGCGCCGATGACCGAGCCGATCGCGATTCCTTCAACACCGAACCTCGGTACGAGGGCGACGATGCCAAAAATTATTCCTACGTTATAAAGCACTGGCGCCAGAGAAAATGCCAGAAACTTCTTCGATGCGTTCAAGATGCCGGAAAGAATGTTCGAAATACCGAACAACAGGATGTTAATGGAGATGATACGGGTCATGTCGACCGCGGCATTGATGCGGACCGCATCGAATCCCGGCGCGATGATATGCATCATCTGCGGGGCGAAGATGAACAAAAGAATACCGAACCCAAGGAACACGAGCACGATGAGGTTCAGGATCGAATTGGCGACCTTGAACGCCTCGTCGTTCCCCTTCTTCTCGCGGTAGTGGATGAACACCGGAATGAACACTGAAAGCAGCGAGCCTAAAATCAGCGTACCGTAGATGAAGTCAGGTACACCGAACGCTGCGTTGTATGCGTCAGTCTCGGGCGAGGCACCGAATTTTGCCGCGATCAAACGCTCGCGCAGGAAGCCGAGAAGTTTTGAGACGAACCACGTGCTCGACACGAGCACGGCGCCGCCCATGACCGAGGACTGGAGTTTACGCCAAAATGCAGTCATAGCATCGTTACTGTGATTAGTACGCTACCATAAATTGGCCTTTTTTCAAAGCTCTACTACACGGTACGCGCACACGTGATGACTGCCAATGAGCGCGACCTTCGGTCGCGCTCATTAATGGATTCTATCGATCCACCGCAGCGACGATCAGGGTGACGGGCTTTGCTCGTCGGGTCCCTAGCGGAGCTGCAAGGATCGATACAATATACGGAAAGAAATGTATCGAAAGAGGAAACCGCTAGGGTTTCCTCTTCGAATATCTTCGGAGAACCGGCCAGACGCGTGATCCCCGCTTAACCGTTGCATGCGTGAGGAGAGAGTTTTTGTTCCTTGCGGAACAACACATGCGCCGAGATGAGTGTGGATACGTTCTGACCGGATCTCCGGAGGCGTATATCTGTAGTACACCGTTCCTGCGCCGCCAATGACATTCGCGGCACGGGGAAGGTCGGGAGGTCATAAATGTACAGCTCTTTTCTGTGACATCACGACCTCCCGTATTTCGAGCTTGAGCGTTCTGCTACTGCGTGAAACCCTCGCAGACGTGGGCGCCGAGCCTTGCAAGCTCCACGCTCACGAACATCTTCGCGGACTTGCCGCAATTGCACTGGTGTCCGCACTCGGGGCACGACGCGGACTTGCCGCAGTCCGCACCACAGTGACTACACACGTGGTTGCCACAACGGCACAGATGCCCCTTCCGCCCACCGGGGAAACAGTGAACCTGGAACAGGTTCTCCAGCTCATCCGAATCCACGACGAGCTCGCCCTGCGGTTCGCGCACGAACATCGGCGCGACAACTGCACGCACTTCCTGCAACGTCATCGGCACATACTGGCCGGTGGGGTCGTCGGGACATGCAGAATGCACGACGACATGAGCATTTCCTTCCATGGTAATACCTATAATAGGATTGGCGGACATTGACGCGATGCGTTCGCGTCATACGAGAGGGGTTGGTGCTAGTACTGCGCCACAGTTGGGTTGTGACACCTCCTTATGCTATGCGCGTCGGCACTTATCGAGGACGATCCTCGCGAGCGCGATGATGATCACGGCGGTGATCAACCCACCAACAGTCGTCATCGCGGTGACAAAACCATGATGGGAATGAGTCCACCCAGCCACGCCGGAAAGGTACCCGGCGAGGATTATGAGTGCAACGAGGGTGACCCCGCTGCTAGAACGTTTCGGATCCGTCATTTGGATCCTCCTTTCACCCACAGCATTTTACTACTCATGGCGACACATCACAGGCATTACATAACGCCCGTCATGCGTCACCATGAGTCGCTCAAACTCGAGTTGTAACGAACGTGCTTTGTATTGTAGTCCCACTGCGCTCGAGAGCAAGGGCATGATCCGACGTGCAGCGAGCTTTCTTCCGAACTTCAGTACGGTAATTTTGACTACTGTACTAAAGTTCGGGAGGCAGGGCAATAAATGGTGTCTTTATTGTATCCTGCCTCCGAACGATCTAGTCCGCCATAGCGCAGCGCGCGCAGGCGGGGGTTGAAGGTCAGGCCTTCGTGGAGGCGATGTTCACGGTGCCACCGGAGACGTTGACGTTGCCGATGCGCACCACGGTCGTGCCGTCATCCACGATCGGCTGCTCGACATCGAGCTCCTCGGCGACGATGCGGCGGACGTCAGTCTCGCTCAGACCCGGATCGCCATTCGGACCTTGCGGACCGACGGCGCCGGTCGTGCCGTTGCAGTCAAGTAGCGGCTTCAGCGCGAATGCGAGCGCCGACAGCGTCTTCGGATCGGTGAGAGCCCGATCCACGAGCTGACGGATGAGGTCGAGGTCGAGGACCGCGTCCTTCCCGTCCTTGCCGTTCAGGCCCGACTTGCCATCGAGACCATCGCGTCCCTGACGACCCTGGTTGAAGGCCGCAACGAACAGCGCGATGCCCGAGAGCAGCAGCGGCAGCCACCACCACCACGGCGTACTGCCCATGGCCTTGTTCGGGGCTTCCCGCTCGGCGAGCTGATGCCGCAGGTTCAGGTTCTCGACGCTCACCTTGTTGTTCTCGTCCTCGAGGTAGCCGGCGTGCTTCTGCAGCTCGCCGTTCGCGTCGATGAGGCCCTGCATGGCCTTCATGTCGGGGACCCTCACGACCGCCGTACCGCCGGACGTAGCACCCTCGTGGGCACCGGCGCGGGCGGCGTCGTGGATCGCGGCGAGCGCGTGCGGAGTGAGCGTGAGGTCACCCTTCGTCTGCGCGGTGATCGTGCCGTCCTGCGCGTGACACGCAATCGCCGTCACGAACATGATGGCGATGACGAACAGCCAGGCGATGCCATTGCGGCTCTTCCGGTCCATTTGGATCCTCCTGTTGCAGTATCTGCGAACCCTTCATGGGCATGTGGCAATGACCGCATTCGCGATCGTGCCGTGCAGATAGGTGCAGCAAGCTTGTGTGCTGCTCCAGGTAGCGCGCCATGAACTTGACGAGTAACCTGTAGCAGCACACGGGAGTATTTCTGACCATCATATTGTAACGAACGTTCCTCACTTGAATCCCGAAACAGGTTCGAGACTTGAGTGAGGAGGCGAGGGCGGACGCGTTATGCATGCATCCACCCCCACCATGTTGTGTCCCAGCTAAATCGGGACACAACGTCAGGTCAGCGGATCATCCGCACGATGTACGGATCCTGATACCACGTATCCGTAAACATCGTGACGGTCTCAGTGCCGTCGAAGTCGTTGACCAGCACGAGATTCTGTCCATCACGGTGTTCGTGGAGGTGTATCCGCACCCATACGAACGCGGCACATACCACCAGAGCCACGATGACGCCTGCCGCAGCCATACTCCGGCCACGTCTGACGACAAGGATGGCCGCCATCCAGAGCACCATGATGAAACTGAGCGCGGCCATAAAATCCAGGAAGCCAATCATTGCCACCCCCTTGAATTGCGCCATGACGGCGCGTGACGATGTGGAGTACCTGACATCGGGAAACCATTGACCGCTGTTGGTGGGCAAGGGCTTCCCGATATCGTTTGACCTGAACGTTTTTTAATGAGCGTTCCTCGCTTGAACATTCCTGTTGGTGAGCGGCATGCGCCTTGTCAGAACAGAAATGTTCGAGTGAGGACGATGGCGGGGAAGAAATGGTGAGTTAGCTCCCCCGCCATGTGGTATTCCGGCATGCGCCGGATACCGCGTCCAGGTGACATCGCGCGAGAACCTACGACTCGTTCTTGGGAACGACGTACTCGGAAACGACGAGTCCGTTCTCGGTTGCGTGGATCATGAAACCGTTCCGCTGACGAGGTTGCGTCACGAAGACCGCGTCTCCCTTGTCGAGCAGAAGGCCCTTCCGCCTGTTCGTGAACTCACGGTTCATCATGGCGTACAGGGTGCCGGCGCCGAAGATGCCCCCACCGAAGAAGCAAGGCACACTTCCGTTGATGTGCGTTCTGGCAAAGATGACGAACACCACGAGCGCAAGGCCGAGGATCGCCAACACGATACCGAATCTGATCTTGCCATTCATTGCGAAGGTCTTTCGATATTTCTTTCTCATTGCACCGGATATCGGTGTTTAGGAAAGAAGTGATTGGTGGGAATACACCACTAACAAGCATTATTAGCAGTGTATTCCCACCAATATGGAACCTGGACGAGTTATAATGAACGTTCCTCGCTTGAACATTCCTGTTGGTGAGCGGCATGCGCCTTGTCAGAACAGAAATGTTCGAGTGAGGAGAGAGGCGGCGCGTGGAAGGAGTCGATTCCTTGCGCG
>CAINXF010000076.1 GCA_903854795.1 Candidatus Kerfeldbacteria bacterium | reverse complement strand
TGTGGTCGCTCTCGCACGTGCGGAAGCACACGATGGGTTGCCCGGTAACGAAGTGGTGCGCCTGCCGGAAGATCGGGAACCGCGGGGTCGTCGGTGTGTGCCGGTCCGTGACGAGCACCTGCAGTGCGGCGATGAAGCCCTCGACGATGTTGAGGGCTTGCCTCGAGCCGTCGGTCTGCAGCATGCCTTCAAGGCGGTGCACCTCGGTTTCCCATGCGGTGATGATCTCCCGCAAGTTGTCCTTGCCGAACTGCTGGAGCATGGCCGGGTTCTGGACGGTCGGCAGGTGCAGCATCGGCGGCAACAGTATGTTCACGCCCTCAGGGGTGAGCAGGTAACGTTGCGGCATAGCGGAAGACCCTCCGTGGAATGATCGTGGACGTCAACGCCGTCGATCGGCGAGTAGGCGGTGGGAGTAGGTATGAAGCGTGGTGAAGACAGCGCGCCCACCACGTTGGGGCACGAACATGTCACGTGATGGGGGAGCTGTCTTTAACGCGGGTGTTAACGAACAGCCGTATCTAATCATTTCGGGCAAAAATGTCAATGGTCGGCGTCGTCTCCCTTCGGACGTACATTAAGGCAACGTCCGTAGATCGGGGGATCTACGGACGGGCCATTTCGGACTTACTGCGTTGGACGTGAGCTTACTGCGGCGACTTGAGCCCGCGGTTTAGTTCGTGGAACGTCGTCTCCGGTGATACATCGGGCAGGTCGACGTTGAGGTCCGAGCCCCTCTTGATACAGTCGAGGATCTGCCGGTACGACGGGCCCAGCTTCATCCAGGGCACGACCTGCTCCTGCGTGATACCGAGGACGTGCCTGATGGCATCGAGCTCGATCAGGTCTTCGTAGAACGTCTTCGGATCGTACGAGAGCTCGGTGCCCTCGTTGTTGAGGGACATCGCGACGTCGAGCGCGATCGAGTACTTCGTGAACTTCTCGACCTCGCTTCCGGGCAGCGAGATGCCGCAGACGTTCTGACAACGGAGCATGACGGCCTCGAACTTCGGGCCGAGCGTCACCTGGCGGTGCTGGATGGGGTCCTTGATCCGTGTGAGGATCTCCGATTCATCACAGTACACCTCGGCCATGACGCGGAGGACGATGGTCAGCAGTTCATCGCGGACCTCGTCATGCGCCTTGGTCGCTGCTTTCAGGGCTTCGCGTGCCCTGACGATTGCGCCTAGTGTCCGATTTGGCATGGAACAACCCTCCTCTCGGTGTTTGTTTTGTTGAGTGCCGCTTCTTGGGGCGCCCAAATTGACTGCACGTTAACTGAAGGCACGCGAGCTGTCAAACACACGTACCACAAACACACCAGCCGCTTCATGGGCGTGGAGCGGGTGGCGTGATTCGCGCTAAAGACGCGTGCTTTCTATGGCGATACGATAATCGTGCCGACCATAGACGGATGGATGGTGCAGTGGTACGAGTACGTCGTCCCCGCGGTGAGCGATGAGGTCGAAAGCGTGAACGATGAGCCGGCGGTCAGCGTATGAATCGTGGAGAATCCGGTGACCTGTACGGTGTGCGTGACCGAGTCGTTGTTCGTGAAGACGACCGAACCGTCCTTGGCGACGGTGACCGACGACGGCGTGAACGTCATGTTGCTGGCGGTCACATTGACCGTCGATGGCGCGGTGGCCGTGGTGTTCGTGTTTAAGTTCGAGTTCGTCGTTGAATTCGTGTTGGATGTCGTGGAATTCGAGTTCAGGTCAGTGTTCGTCGTCGTGTTGGTAGTTGCATTGAGATTGTCGTTCGTGTTCGAGTTCAGGTTGAGGTCAGTGTTCGTCAGCGAATCATCGACCGCGTTCGTAGTGACGGAATTGGTGTTCGAGTTCGTGTTCTTCGAACACGCGGCACCGACGAGGAGCACAAGTGCGGCAAGTGATATTGGGAAGAGGATTTTTCTCATATATATAGTCACGCGTCCAGCGGCGTGGTAACAACGATATAGTGCTAAGACAACCACTACTACACCGTTCGATTTACTGGTATTTCAGCATATCGCCGGTGAGGCCCTCTACTACGCGGTGTTGTGCTATGCTATTGAATGTCCACTATTGAAAGGAACATCCTATGTCGACCCCACTTTCCCTCGAGGAACTGAAGAAGCTCAGGAAGCCGATCCCGCGCGTCAATGCCGTCGTGCGCATGCACCTCACGCCGCTCGAGCGTCTTGCCCTCTGGATTACCAACCACGTCGGGACGATGGGGTTCTTTATGATCATCTTCACGTGGACGGCGCTGTGGCTCCTCTGGAACGCGCTCGGTCCGAAGGACCTCCGGTTCGATCCGTACCCGGGATTCGTGCTCTGGCTATTCATTTCGAATATGATCCAGATCTTCCT
>CAINXF010000075.1 GCA_903854795.1 Candidatus Kerfeldbacteria bacterium | reverse complement strand
GCCAGGGCGCCGGCGAGGAACTACTTGCGAAGACGTTCATCTGCACTACCGATACAAATAATAACGGTATCGTTGACTGCTCCACGGATTCGACCGGTGGTGACGTCGGATACTACGACGTCCAGAGGAAAGAGGACGTGTGCGCCGATCAACCGACATGCGTCGCGGAGAACGAGGATGGCTCCTGCTTGTCCTATGGATACTGTTTCGAGGACAGGCGGACGTTCAGGTTCGATGGAAATATGTGCCCCTCGTACTACTCGTCGTGCCAGGCGTATACGAACGTGAACGGCGAAAGCTATGCCTTCCTTAAAAAAACGATCGATATCAACGGTTGTTCATCGGATAATGCGGGTTGCACGCCGTACTGTGCTGACCAGAACACGAAAGACGGATCCTGGATGTGTGTGACCGCGCCGAGCTCAGACCCCTCCGTGACGTATCAAAGCGCCCCGTGTCCTACGGGTGAGACTTGCACGTGTCGTACCGCTGGCGGTGAGTCCTGTCAGATCACTGACGGGAGCTCCACGTGTCAACTGCCCTCGACCGCCATCTGCACGCTCGGCACCAACTATGCGAACTTCACGAGAAACGCGCAGCAATGTACCCAAGACGCCGTGGGTTGCCGCCAATTCATCAACACGACCAACACCTCGACGCCTACGAACATGCTGGCGAACAGTTCGTTCGAGCAGTTTGCAGGAACCGTCGGCGCTGGCGTGTCTACCTTTAGTGGATGGACGGCCTCCAGTACGGCGCCCGAAGCGGTCGATACCTCGGATCTTAATGTGACGCAGGGTAACGCCGTCGGTGTAAAGCTTCCCCAAAATGCCACCATCGGCAGAATCGTTTCGCAGAACGTCGATACCGGTCGTCCGCTCAGTTTCCAGACGTTTACCTTCTCATATTATGGAAAGGCCGAGAGCGGTTCTTGCGCCGCCGGGTTCGGCATCCGTTCGGCTGATGGCCCGTATACTCCGGCTGCCGGAAACGCGGTCTACACGCCGACATGGGCGCGTTTCGAACAGACTATTACGGTCCCCGACATTGGCTACGAAACTACGTCGCAGCACGTGCTCCAGGCATACATCGAGAACAGCGATTCCTGCACCGTGGACGTCGATGCCGCACAGCTCGAAATCAGTGGTCAGTCGACCGATTACAAGGATTACGGCACGGTCAACATGACCTATCTCAACGGTAAACGGCGGTCATGTAGTAGCGTTGACGTCGGGTGCGAGCAGTACACGCCGGTCGTTAAGGGTGATCCGATCAATGGTATCGTCAACGTGCAGGACACCTGTCCGAAGGAAGACGTCGGCTGCAGGCAGTACCGTAAGGAAGCGATCACGCACATACCGACCCGCCCCGCAGAGGATCCGATCAACCTTGTCCCCTCGACCGGAACGCAGTGCCAGGCGAGCGACGTCGGCTGTGAAGAATACACGAACCTCGATAAGCAGGCCGCTGGCGGCGAGTCGAAGGAGTACTACACGTCCATTCGGCAATGTGTAAAACCCGTCAACGGCGCGGCCGACCAAGCGACGTTCTTCTCTTGGGTCGGTGACGACCGCTCGGGGTTCCAGTTAAAGTCGTATCGTCTGAAGGTTTCGAATACTAGCGTCTTCACATATAGTTATACGAATAGCTCAGGAGCGCATAGCGTCGCCGAAAGCGGAGCTGGGCCGTGTACGAACCTTAAGATCGGCACGAACGAGGCTGATAACAACCCCGCGTGTGTCGATATGACGTTGACTACTCCGATCGCGTTCTGTACGCCGGATGATTTTGGGACCAACCCCGACTGTGCACAGTTCTTCGATGACAGCGGCAACGTGTTCTACCGCTTGATGAGCAGGACCATTCCGGTCAGCGAAGATTGTCATCCGTATCGGAACACGATCGATGAGCTGGCCGGCCAGAATAACGTGTATCAGATCCTCGCATCGGAGAGCACGACCTGCAGCGCGTCGGCGGCGATGTGTCGCGCGTTCACGGGGAACGCCGGGAATAACACGAGCACCGTCGCGAGTTTCAACCTCGAAACGGCGAATGCGATCGATGACTGGGAATTCATTGACGCTGGATCGAGCGTGGCGCTGTCGTCGGAAAGCGTGAACGCGAATGGACATTCTCTCGCGGCGACCCAGCTCGTCGGCCTCGTCCCGTCGGCGCTCGACGGCAAGCTGAAGAGCGATGCGAGCTACACGCTGACGTTCTGGGCAAAGCCCGACAAGACAGGGAACGGCACGAACGTCGACATCGCCTACTTGTTGTTCAGCGACGGCACGGTCATTCAGATCGCCCATGGCCTCCAGCTCGCTGACGGTTGGCACATCTACACGATCGGTCCTGTGACGATTCCTGCGGGTACGAAGCTATCCGGTGTGCGGCTGCGGATGTCGATCCTTGATACGGTCGGTGCCGCCACCGCCTACCTTGATAACTTCCAGTTGCAGCAGATCAACGATGGCGTGTACCTGATCGACGGCTCCTTCCATCGTTGTCAGGATTCAAGTCTCGGCTGTCAGGAATACAAGGACCGTTCGAGCCAGTCGAGCTACCTAAAGAGCTTCACGCGTCTCTGCGCGCCCGAGGCACTTGGTTGCAGCGCGCTTATCGATACCCAGAATTCATCCTCACCATTCACTTCGTTGCCGATCCATGGCGTGAGCGTACCAGCCGACGTAATGACGACGCAGATCG
>CAINXF010000074.1 GCA_903854795.1 Candidatus Kerfeldbacteria bacterium | reverse complement strand
TCAATGCCTTATCGTCACCATATGCTTTCACCGACGCAAGTTCGTAGTCCTTACCCTTCGTATCGAACTCGGTGATGGTCAGGTAGCCACGCACCGCGAGATCGACGATGGTCGCGACGAGGTCGCGCGAATCGACCTGCTCGTCGATGAGCGTGCCAACCTCGCCCGGCGTCAGACCGCTCGGCGGATCGTACTGCGCGATGATCGTCCCCTTGTCCTCCGGATCCTTGCCGTTCTTGAGCCATCGCGCCACGAGCCACCATATACCGAGCACCAACAGGATGCCGTTGATGGTCCACATCCACACGCCGTGCAACGCAATTTTCTGGTAGAACGGCGGCGTGTACGCGCTGGTCCTCAACGCTTCGTAGTTCGACGGTTTAATGACGACGCCCGGTTTCCATCCCGTCACGATCGTCAGGAACGTCGATGCCGAGTAAACCACGTCGGTACCTGTCTGCTGTATGGTACAATCGGTCGCCTTCGAGCCGGTGACGCCGGTGTAGCACGCCGTTTGGAGCGCGGCACCTGCGAGGCTCGCGGGAAGATGCACCGTCGCGGTCACCCGCGGCAACGGCCCGTCCCACTGGTCGCCGGACGCGTTCCAGTACAGCTCATCGTGATCGGTGAGGAAGTTGACCGCAGCGAGGACGCGGTACGTGATGACGTAGGTGTGCGTGCCGGTGATCGTCACGTTCGGATCGCCGATCTTCGCCGTCACGGTCTTCGATGTCTTCGTGATGCTCGCCTGCACCGGTATGCCGTCCATCGTCACGCTAATATCCTCGACCGGGACCGTCATGGAGCCGTTATCGGACGTAGCGTACCGGAACGGGATGTTTCTATAGATGCCATGCGAGGCGGACAAGAAATCGACGACCACGGTTTCGCGGACGTCCATCGATGCATCGGTCTGCACGGTGATGTCGGACGAGAACGATGTGTACGACAAGCTCACCGCATGCACCGGCTTCGCGAAGAGCGCGACCGCCAGAGCGGCAAGGAGTGCAAGTCGCTTCATGACAGTTTCGTCTGGAGCCAGCCCGTAAGGTCGCCGATCGCGACGTTCTCCTGCGCCATCGTATCGCGATCACGGACCGTCACCGTCCCCTTCGGCCGCTTCACGCCCTCGACCGTATCGAAGTCGACGGTGATGCAGAACGGCGTACCGATCTCATCCTCGCGACGATAGCGCTTCCCGATCGAACCAGCCTCATCGTAGTCGATCATCCAGTTCGTTCGCAATGTCGCGGCGATCTCCTGCGCCACCGTCTGCAGCTGCGGCTTCTTCGATAATGGCAGTATCGCGGCCTTGTACGGCGCGAGCTTCGGATGCAATTTCAATACCACTTCCTCTTCCTTGATGCTCTCCGTCGTGGTCGAGCGGCCGCCCTGTACGACTTCGTAGGCATCGAGCAGGAACGCAAGCGCGGCGCGATCGACACCCATCGAAGGCTCTATGACAAACGGAACTTTCTTTTCCTTACCTTCAACGTCAATGGGCGCGGCAAACGCCTCGGGGTCGCCTTTCGCGGATTGCCCGTGTTGCTTCAAATCATAATCAGTTCGATTTGCGATGCCCATAAGCTCAGCCCAACCCTTCTCGATCGGAAACGCGAACTCGATATCGGTCGTTGCTTTCGAATAGTGCGCGAGTTCCTCTTTCGGCTGCTTGATAAGCCGCAGATGATCCTTTTTCAATCCGAGAGACAGGAACCACGCGTGACAGGTTTCGACCCATGTTTCGAACTGCGAATCATCGTCACCAGGTTTAACGAAATACTCGATCTCCATTTGCTCGAACTCACGCGAACGGAAGATGAAGTTACCAGGTGTGATCTCGTTGCGGAACGCCTTACCGACCTGCGCGATACCGAACGGTAGTTTAAGACGTAGCGCTTCGCGAACGGACTGGAAGTTCGCAAAGATGTTCTGTGCAGTTTCGGGACGGAGATATGCAGTATTTTCCGTTGATTCTACTGGACCAACGAACGTTCGGAACATAGTATTAAAATCTTTTGGCTCGGTCCAATTCTGAGCACCGCAAGACGGACAATCCTTTTCGTGGAGGTCTTTGCCTTCAGCGGAAATCCATTTCCCGTCTTTCAACACATCGATTTTATATCGATGATGACACTGTCTGCATTCGACCAGTTTATCGGCAAAATTCTTTACATGCCCGCTTGCCTCCCACACTCTTGGATTCGTTACAATGGCGCCATCGATGCTTACCACATCGTTTCGCTGTTGTACGAACGTCTTCTGCCACTCCGCCTTGATATTATTCTTCAGAAGGACGCCCAAAGGCCCCCAATCCCAGAATCCGCCCAGCCCACCGTAGATTTCCGCCGAGGGAAACACAAAACCCCGCCGTTTGCATAAGTTAACAATACTTTCCATTGATACTTTATCGCTCATAACAAAATTCCATCTTTTTGCGAGGCCTGCCCCGCACATAACCGAGCACAGCGAGGGTATGATGCGGGGT
>CAINXF010000073.1 GCA_903854795.1 Candidatus Kerfeldbacteria bacterium | reverse complement strand
CGCGTGATCAAATGGTACAAGGCATGCGTTGCTGTTCACGGAACGCTTGTTCAACCACGTCCGAAGATTCGGACGACCACCGCACGGAGGCCGTATGCGCTCACGCCCGGCGTCGGAGTACGTCATCGCGACCCTGATCGTGCTCGGCACGATCATGATCCTCGGCTGGGCCGTCTTCGGCCCTGCGTCGTTCGTCGCGCTGACGAAGGCGCACCCGCTCAAGACGGCGTTCATGAAGTTCTTCTTCCTCGGCACGTTCGGCACGATCCTGAAGTCCGGGATGATGAAGAAGGACTGGACGATCGAGTATCCGCTCGAGCAGGCCGTCGTCTGGGGCTTCTTCGGGATCTGGATCGCGATGGCGTTCACGCTCTTCTCGGCAGGCGTCGACGCGCTCATAGCGAAGCACCTCTGGTTCCCGTGGTTCCCGGCGCTTTCGAAGAGCTTCTGGATCAACGTCGCCGGCGGGTACGCCTGGTCGATGATGGTGACGCACCAGTACTACGACCGCCTGGTCCGCACGCGCTGGTGCAACGTCCTCTCGATCGACGAGTTCGCCGAGGAGATCGACCCGAAGACGACCGTCGCGATGCTCTGGAAGACGATCTGGGGATTCTGGCTGATCGCGCACATGATCACGTTCTCACTTCCCGAGGAGTGGCGCGTGGTCTTCGCGGCGGTCCTCGCGATCGCTCTCGGGTTCCTGATCTCCTTCAATGCGAAGAAGGAGCTCGCCGAGACGTAAGGCGACATGCACCCATGGAGGGTTGCTCGATATTCGGAACACCTGTACACGTACGTACGGGTGTTTTCGCATGGTTGACCAGCACAATATTATGATGGTAAAACTATAAGAGAATCGGCGGCGCGGAGGAATCCATGCCGCAACTTTACAATCGCGCAGTCTACACCGACCTACGACAGGAGCTTCGCCAACGCTTGAGTCACGCGGAAATTGGGCTATGGTTGCTCTTGAAGAAACGCCGCTGTCTTGGCTACAAATTCCGACGACAGCACGGTATCGGAAGATTCGTCGTGGACTTTTACTGTCCGCAATTAAAACTTGCTATTGAAGTTGATGGAAGGCAACGCTTTGAGTCTGACGCGCAGGAGTACGATCGTGAACGCGATGCGTGGATGCGGGGTTTTGGCGTTGTAGTCGTTAGATTCACTGCGTATGACTGCTGTGTACACCTAGACAGCGTCATGATGGCGCTACGTGAGGTTATAAGGTGTCGGGAAGAACCACCTCCTCCACCACAACCACCCCGCCCCGGACGCTACTGCGTCGGGGCACCCCTCCTCATTTGAGGAGGGGAAGAATGCGGCAACCGCCTACCTAAAAATCCCCTCCTTAGTAAGGAGGGGTGGACGTTGCGCCAGCAACGGACAAGGTGGTCTTACAATCGCCTCTTCACGAACTCGAGCGCTTTCGTAACGTTGTCCGCGAGCGAAGAACACTCGTCGAGCTCGAGCAGCTCATCGGAAAAAACGATGTGTCGCTCCTGCGCCCTTGTTTCGCCGAAATCCTGTTCACCAAGCGTCTGATCATCGACGTGGCCGCGGTGCCGCTCGCCGCTTTCCCACCGCTTTTTCATGCGCTCCTCGATGAACTCGTCAGGCGCATCGCACTTGATCTGCAGGATACGATACTCGTTCTCACGTGCGCCGTCGCGTATCTGGTCCGCCGTGCTTCCTGAATAGTTCCCCTCGAGGATGAATGGCTGTTTCGTCATGAACAGTTCATGCAACCGTTTCACGACGATCTCATATGATTCCTTGCCGAGCTTTTTCGACCACGCCTTGTCCCCGATACCACGTTCGTCGAACAACTGTTCTTTAATACGGTCCTTCGAAATGACCACCAAGCTAGTGTCCTTTTCGAGGGCTACCGCGATCAGCGTCTTACCTGTTGCCGGAGGGCCGGAAATGATGATGAGGATCATGCAAGCCGCTTCATCGCGGCTTCAAACCACGGCTTGACTATCTCCTTTGCCTTTTCCGACGTGAGGCGATCGTACATGAACTGGAACTTCGCGCGCACTTTTTCGACGCCTTGCTCCTTAACGTGCTTCGTAATAAATCGCTCGATGTTGTTCTCGAAGAAACTGATGGTGTCCGCGTCCTTCAACACGTTCGTTTCTACGTCCCCGCCTTCTTCATGATGTGTAATGAGCGTGGAAACGCGGTCCGCCAACTCCTTCGGTGCGTTCTGCTCAAATAAGAATTTCCGCATGAT
>CAINXF010000072.1 GCA_903854795.1 Candidatus Kerfeldbacteria bacterium | reverse complement strand
TTCTCTTCACTGCCAGCGGCGGTCATCCATGTGAAGCCACCGTAGATGATCATGACGACCGCGACGAGTGCGAGAATGCCGAGGACCCATGAGATGACGTTGATGACCGTTGACTTGAGGTCCGCGGTGCCGAGACCGACTGATGAGCCGACGTCATCGGAGATCGTGTAGGCGGTTTGCGCAAAGGCGACCACTGGGAGAACAAGCATTGCAGCGAGTCCGAGCCCTGTCGCGATTTTTGTGAGTTTTTTCATTCGGAAATTCCTTCGATTAAAATAGAACAATAATATGCTGTTACGCGGTTACGTTTTTAGCGGTTCCCGCGACGAAGATGACGATAGCCCAAGCAAGGAGGACGACGATAAGACCGACCACCGCGGAGCCGATGATCTTCTTCGCTGATTCGATCTTCTCTTCACTGCCAGCGGCGGTCATCCATGTGAAGCCACCGTAGATGATCATGACGACCGCGACGAGTGCGAGAATGCCGAGGACCCATGAGATGACGTTCAGCACCGTGCCTTTAAGGTCTGCGGTGCCGAGACCGACCTGTGATCCGACGTCCTCGATTGAGTACGGCGTTGCGCTTGCCATTAATGGAAAAATAACGGCCGCTGATAGTGCGAGGCCGATTGTGAGTTTGGAGAGCTTGTTCATTCAATCACCACCTTTCATTTTTTGAAGCAGACACGCTGTGAGATTTCTTTGTTATCTTGAATGGCGCTTCTTGTGTCGATAATATACATGGTTTGACCTCAAAAGTCAACAACAAATACACCGTTCCCACGTTGGTCGGGGAGCGGCTTGTGGATAAACCGGCCTTACTTTACTGAACCGACGAGGCCTTTGATCAGATATTGGATGAGCACCCAGCTTCCAATGATCACGACGATCCCGATGGACGACCAAAGTAACACATCTTTGCCCTTTTTCACTTGTTCGGCGTTGCCACCTGACGTCAGGAAGAGGTAGCCGCCCCAGATGAACATGACCGTCGAGACGACGGCGACACCTGCCAGGAAATATTGGATGATCCCGAGAAAGAGATCATGGGCGTTGTTGTATTTAATCGGATTCTCGAGGTAGGGCATCGAGTCTGCCGCCGTCGCGACCGGCAACATGAGCGCGGTGAGCGTCAGGAGCGCGAGGAACGAAGTTCGGGGCGTGGTGGCGTATTTCATATGGTGGAAATTACGTGGCATTGGTGCACTTTAATGTGTAAATGTGTTGTTAGAAGTTCGGCATCGGCGGGGTTACCTCACCCGGTGTGTTGTCGCTTACCGGAATGACGTCGACTTCTCCGGTTTGTGTGTAATTTCCGCCTCCATTTGGATGATACAGGGCCGTATAGGTGAACTTTCCCATCATTGGGAATGTAAGGCTTTTCGATTCACCGTCTTTAAGGGTGAAAAACTCCTTATCCGTCACGTTATCTTTGATCGGTTTATCGAAGGTGATGGCCGTCAGATCGTCGTTCCCACCACGCAGGTTGCTGGTCCATGTGATTGTTCCGTTCTGCTTGACGGTCATCGAGGTGTTCGAGAGGGTTAATTTGTCGTTACCATAGGACATGTTGACCGTTCCGGTGAGTGCCGCGTCGGCCGTACAGCCGAGCATCCCTCCTGCGTTGTTCGCCGCATCCTCGAGTTTCATCCATTCGTCTGCGCTTGAGATGGCACCCGGTTTAAGCGGTTCGAAGAACGTGGCATTTTTTTGTTGGAAATCGGTGACGGCTTGCGCGGTGTTTGGCCCATAACAGCCATCGATCGGTTCTGCGTAACACCCAACTTGCGAAAGGAGTGTCTGTGCTTTTGTGACTGCGCCACCGTTTTGAATCTTGTCCTTTGTCGTTGAATTTCTACATCCGTTATGTAGATTATTGGTCACACAGGATACGTATGTCGGACACGCGGAGCCGTTGAAGTTTTCCTCGCCTGCTTTCCCTGCAAACAACACTGGTCCGGTGCCGGTGACCAGGCTGACCACCCAGTTCACCATGACGAACGCGATGAGGACGATGAAGGTACCGAGAATCCCGCCCCAAATCGTTTGTTTTGATTCTTTGATCTTCTCCGGGCTACCCATGGCGAGGAGGAAGCCGAAACCGCCCCAGATGACGACGGCGACACCGATCACCGCGAGAAGGCCGAGGCCATACGCCGCGAGGTTGATGAAGAGTTGGATGAAGTCGTTGAACCCACACTGCTTGTTCGTCGAGATTATCGGCGGGTTTGCCTTACGAGCAACTTCGGTCGGATACAGCTCATCGTAGCGTTCCGGTGTGATGCCATGGCCGTCGACGCAAGCTGAATAGTATGTTTGTGAGCAGACTACGGTTTTTGAGGTATCCTGCACGAAATACACGGTTCGGTCGCAGTCGGGGAGGATGGTAAGGGCCTGCGCAGATCGCGGATGTCCGCCGATGAGTAGCGAGAGCGTCAGTCCGGTAACGACAAGAAATCGTTTCATTGTTATTTTT
>CAINXF010000071.1 GCA_903854795.1 Candidatus Kerfeldbacteria bacterium | reverse complement strand
GTGAGTGTTGGAAGTTACGTTGCAGTACCCGTCGTGTGGGCCGGAAAACTTCGTGGTATCCCGATCGTCGTACACCAGCAGGACGTCGTTCCCGGTCTTTCGAATAAACTGTGCGCCCCTCATGCCCGTGTCATTACGACGGTGTTCGAGGAGACACTTCGATTTTTCCCTAAGGAAAAGGCGGTATGGACCGGAAATCCGGTGAGAAGTTCTATTCTGATCACCTCACATGAGCAGGGAATTGATAAACTCAGCTTCTCGAAGCAATCGCCGGTGCTCCTTGTGATCGGTGGTGGAACCGGTTCGTTGCGGATCAATCAGCTGGTTAACGAATCGCTGAGCGCGCTGTTGAGCACGTTCCAGGTCATCCATTTCACCGGAGGACGTATGTCCGGCGACGAGGTACAAGAGAATCCGCGATACCGTCGCTTTGATTTTCTCGCCGGTGACATACAATTTGCACTCGCGGCTGCCGACATCGTCGTATGTCGCGCAGGACTAGCGACACTATCCGAGCTGGGCGCGCTCGGAAAACCGTCGATCGTCGTTCCAATGCCGAATTCACATCAAGAAGCGAACGCCGACTTCTTCGCGCGTCAAAACGCATGCGTGGTGCTCGACGAGCGTAAGCTGACCGCGCCATCATTGACGAACGAGATTCAAGCCCTTTGGCACGACAAAGAAAAAAGGAAGAGACTTTCACAAAATATCCGTTCGCTCGTACGCATCGACGCGACAGAACGAGTCTGTGACGAGATCATGAACGTGCTGCGTGATGACTCCCTACGAGACGTTATGCGCGACCTTTCACGTGCCGTGCGCGATATTCGTCGTAATGAGCCGTTATCTCGCCACTCGAACTTTAAGATTGGCGGACCGACTGATATCTTTGCGTCATGTGCCACCGCGCAAGAGTTATATGACGCAATCGGGATCGTGCGTCGATACCAGACGCCGTACGTCGTGCTTGGTGGCGGCACTAACGTAGTAGTGTCCGATCAAGGATTTAGAGGCGTCGTCATCCACGCACATAACAATGAGTGCAGCGTGGCGAGCGAGACCATCACTGTAGGCGCCGGCATGACGAATGGCGCGTTCGTGCAGCAGTGTCACGCGCACGGATTGGTCGGCGCGGAATTCATTGTTGGTATCTACGGCACTATCGGCGGCGCAGTGCGCGGCAATGCCGGTTCGTTCGGTAAGGAAATGAAGGATATCGTCACTTCATGCGAGGTACTCACCGAACAAGGCGAACATGAGACATGGCCGAACAGTAGTTTCAAATTCGGATACCGTGACAGCATCGTGAAACGCTCTGGTGTAGTAATTGTGTCGGTTAAGTTTCATCTCACGCGTGGTGATGTCGCGGAGGCACAACGAACGCTTCGTGAATATCTGACCTACAAACGCGCACACCAGCCGATTAACCTGCCGAGCGCTGGGTGTATGTTCAAGAATGTCGTCGTACCAAAAGACAACGTTAAAGTTAGGACCGCGTTCTCGACGATGATCAAGGACGACACGCTTCCGGCTTGGGCCTTCATTAAGGAGGTCGAACTTGCAGGGAAACGCATTGGCGACATCCAGATAAGCGAGCAACACGCAAACTTTTTTGTGAACCTCGGTAACGGGACGGCGGAGCAGATCATGCAGCTGAAGAGCCTCGTGAAGCAGCGCGTGCGCGATAGCTATGGCATCCAACTCGAAGAAGAAGTGCAATTCATCGGATTTTAATTAGCTGGAGGAATTATGGACATTCTCATATCAGGGAAGAGTATCGCCGTAACACCGAGCATGAAGACATACGTCGAGGATCGTATGGTGCGGCTCGAACGTTTTTGGAAAAGTCTCATACGCTGTCATGTCGAAGTGTCGCGCAGCAAGCACCACAAACATGGTGATGTGTTCGTGGTATATACCTGGATCGAGTCGCCAGGGAAGGACATTCGTGCAACGTCCGACGCGACTGAATTTCAAGAAGCGGTCGATCTTGTGTACGAAAAACTCGAGCGACTCATTCGTAAGGCGAAATACAAGACGACTCGCGTATAACCGCCTTGTACAAATCGACCCGTTGTGTCATGCTCTGCTGAGCAGATATTTTTACGTCTATGTCTTTTCTCAATAAGGTATTCGGTGATCCCAACGCGCGCGTCGTGCAGAAGTTCTCGCCGACCGTCGTTGCAATTAACGCGCTCAGCGACGAGTTCGGTGCGCTTTCTGACGAACAGCTGAAAGAACGTGCGGCGCAGCTGCGGCATGAAATCAACGGTTCGCCCGACAAGCTCGACGACGCGCTCGTCACGTCGTTTGCGCTTACTCGCGAGGCATCGATTCGTGCGATCGGTCAGCGCCATTACGACGTCCAACTTGTGGGTGGCATCGTGTTGCACCAAGGACAGATCGCCGAGATGAGGACCGGTGAAGGAAAGACGCTCGTCGCGACGCTGCCGCTCGTGCTCAACGCGCTCCTTGGCAAAGGCGCGCATCTCGTCACCGTCAACGACGACCTGGCAAAACGTGATGCCGGATGGATGGGTAGCATCTACGACAAGCTTGGCCTTACCTGCGCGGCGATCGTGCACGAGTCCGCGTTCCAGTTCGATCGTGATTTCGTCAACGAACAGACCGACGATCCATTGTTGAAACATCTTCGTCCGGTCACCCGCATGGAAGCATACCGTGCGGACATCACCTACGGCACGAATAACGAGTTCGGATTCGATTACCTTCGCGACAACATGGTGGCCGACCCGCAGCAGCTCGTGCAGCGCCCGCTGTTTTTCGCGATTGTCGACGAGGTCGACTCGATTCTTATCGACGAGGCGCGTACACCGCTCATCATTTCCGCCCCCGTCGAGCTTCCTGCCGACCAGTACCGCCGTATCGATTCTTTGGTGAAGCGACTTATTCCCGAAAAGGAATATAAAGTCGATGAAAAGATGCGCTCCGTGTTCCTCACCGAGGAAGGCATTTCATCGATGGAACGTATGCTAAATATCAAGAACATCTACGCGAGCGGAGGTGGTGATCTCCTTAATATAATAAACCAGGCGCTCAAAGCGAACGCAACAAATCCGTCCCTTTTCGAGCGTGATAAGCAGTACGTCGTCCGCGACGGCGAGATTGTCATCGTCGATGAATTCACCG
>CAINXF010000070.1 GCA_903854795.1 Candidatus Kerfeldbacteria bacterium | reverse complement strand
TGTACGCGACGAGCACGTTCTGACCGAGCGCGAGCTCGCCCTCATCCGTGGCTGCGCCGTCGGCAAGGATCGCGCCGCGCGCGACCTTCTGACCATGTTCGACGACCGGCTTCTGGTTGATGCAGGTCGCTGCGTTCGAGCGGAAGAAATTACGAAGATGATAGGTACGGATGTTGCCGTCATCTTCGAGGATCTGGATTTCGCTCGCCTGAACCTTGATGATCTGTCCAGCCTTCTGTGCGAGGACGACCTGGCCGGAGTCCTGCGCGGCGCGTCCTTCGACGCCCGTACCGACGACCGGCGACTGCGGTTTGATGACCGAAACAGCCTGCCGTTGCATGTTCGTACCCATCAACGCACGAACGGCATCATCATGTTCGAGGAACGGGATGAGCGAAGTCGAGATCGAAACGATCTGCTTCGGCGAGACGTCCATGTAATCGACCTCAAATGACGGAACCACGGTCGGTTCGCCATGTTTCCGCGATTCGACAAGTTCGTCGAGGAGATATCCCTGGTCGTCGACACGAACCGCTGCGGTCGTCGTCGTACCACGCTCTTCGGTGAACGCATCTAGGTAGACGACTTCGTTCGTGACCCGCGCCTTCACTGGGACGGTTTTTATTCCGCTCACCTTAAGCTGCTTCGCAAGCTCCTTCGTGATCTTCTCCCCTGCCTTACCGACAAGCGCGCCCTTCTCGTCAATCACGTCCTCACGGAGGGTCTCACCTTCCGTATTGGCGGGTGAATTCTCGATGTCGTGCTTCACGATGCGGAACGGCGTTTCGATGAAACCATAGTCGTTCACACGGGCGTAACACGCGAGATGGCCGACGAGACCGATGTTCGGACCTTCAGGGGTCGCGATCGGACAGATACGGCCATAGTGCGTGCGATGCACGTCACGGACGTCGAATCCGGCGCGCTCACGCGACAATCCGCCAGGGCCCATGGCCGAGAGACGGCGTTTGTGTTCGAGCTCTGACAACGGGTTCGTCTGGTCCATGAACTGCGACAGCTGCGAGCTCATGAAAAACTCCTTCAACGAGCCGATGACCGGCCGTGCATTGATCAGCTGGTTCGGGGTAAGGGTATTGATGTCGAGCGTGGACATGCGATCCTTGATGATGCGCTCCATGCGGGCAAGACCGACGCGGAACTTGTTCTGAACGAGTTCACCGATCGCACGGACACGGCGGTTACCAAGGTGGTCGATGTCGTCAGCTTCTTTCTGGGAATTGTTGAGTGAGATGATCTCACGAATGATCGCGATGAGTTCGTCCTTCAACAGGACGCGATGTTCCTTGTCGATCGGTTGGTTCATACCGAACCGCACGTTCAACTTGTAGCGGCCGACGCGCGAGAAATCGTAGCGATCGAACGAGAAGAACATCTTATTGATGAGCTCACGCGCGTTATCGACGGTCGCGAGGTCACCTGGGCGGATGCGCTTGTAGACCTCGAGAAGGCCTTCTGCCTCGTTCTTCGACGGGTCCTTCGCGATGGTCGCTTCAATGTGCCGATTCGTCGGATGGTTGTCGATGTCCTGGAATAGCGCGCGGATCTCATCGTCGGTCGTAAAGCCGAATGCGCGCAGGAGCGCCGTGATCGGCACCTTGCGCTTACGGTCGATCTTCACCGAGATCACGTTGTTCGCATCGGTCTCGAGTTCGAGCCATGCGCCACGGTTCGGGATGATCTTCGCACCGTACCAGAACCTACCGCGGTTCGACTCGGCGGAGAAGAACACACCAGCCGATCGGATCAACTGGCTGACGACGACGCGTTCGATGCCGTTCACGATGAACGTTCCGCGGTCAGTCATCAGCGGAAATTCGCCGAGGTAGATCTCCTGCTCCTTGATCTCACCCGTCTTCTTGTTCACCAGCCGGGTTGACACACGGAGCGCCGCCTCGTAAGTGACGTTCTTCGATTTCGCGGCGACCTCGTCGAACTTCGGTTCATCGAGGTAATAACCGAGGAAGTACAGCTCGAGGTCGCGGCCGATGAAATCGCGGACCGGCGAAATCTCCTCAAATAACTCACGGAGTCCCTCGCGGAAAAACCAGTCGTAACTACGCTTCTGGATCTCGATGAGGTCCGGGAGCGCGATCGCGTCCTTGAAGGTGGTAAAGAACTTCCTCTCTTGTATTGTGGTGGTCATGCGTGCGCAAAAAATAATGCTCTTCCCCCATTTAGAGGGAATCGGGTGGATAAAGTACTATTAAATTAATGGTGGCTACTCAAAAGTATGGCTCAGGCGACTCGCCTTTTAGAGTAGTAAAAGAAAAATTGTGCGTAGTGAGTATAGAGAGATGTTCCCCTCTTTGTCAAGCCTTTAACGCAAAATTTGACATATTCATTCGAAAATGTCGTATATTGACCGGTATTGCTGTATTTTTTGGCTAATTTACTTTATTCAAGCTTTTTTTGTACTTTATGGTCATACCAACAACAACGCCATTACCCACATCTTTTCCACTACTCCAATTTCCCGAATTTCTCCTCTAATACCGACCGAACGGCGGTACGATCGTCCCAGGGAACCTTCTTACCATTTGCGACCACAATCGCCTGTTCGCTTCCCTTGCCGGTGACGAGAATGATGTCGCCCTTGCCTGCCAGTGCGACTGCCTTACCGATCGCCGAACGCCGGTCGAAGATCGTGAAGACATCGACATCCTGTTTCCGCCCACCGATCTCCATCACCCCGACATGGACGTCGTTCATGATCTGGAACGGGTCCTCGTCGTACGGATCTTCGTTCGTTACGACAACGACGTCGGCGCGCTCCGAAGCGATCCGTCCGAGCACCGATCGCCGCGCGCGATCCCGACCTCCGCCGGTGGCGCCGAGCACGTGGAGTACATGCCGATGCGGAAGTTGGTCGACGACCGCGTATAGTTCTTCCATGGCCTTCGGATGGAACGCGTAATCGACGATGACCGTGACGCCTCCTGCCCTGATCGCCTCGATCCGTCCGGGTACTGAGTCAACCGACTCGAGACCTCCGGCGATCGCATCGAGCGGCACGTCGAGCGCGACCGCGGTCGCCGTAGCGGCCATTGCGTTCTCGACGTTCATCCTACCGAGAAGTTTCAACATCACGTGCTGGCCCTCTCCCCTACGCTCTATGGTGAACGTCGATCCCGTTGACGACAGTTCGATGTCGAGCGCCAGCACGGACGTCGCCGTACCGATGCTCTTCTTCGTGAGCGAAAAAGTGACGTAGGCATCGGCGGCATGGCGGAGGAACACTGGCGCCGATTCGTCGTCCGCATTTACAACGATCGACTTCGCGACGCCAGGCTTCCGTACGGTGAGCGTCAATACATGGAAGAACTTTTCCTTCGCCTGACGGTACGCGGCAAACGACCCGTGCGACTCGATGTGCTCGGGTGTGAGGTTCGTGAGTACCGCGACGTCGTAGTCGATACCGCGATGGCGGTTCTGTGCGAGACCTTCGCTCGACGTCTCGACGATCGCGTGCGTGCAGCCCGCCTTTCGTGCACGGCGGAGGAACTTCTGCAAGGCGAACCGACCGAGCATGGTCATCTTTCGGTCGTTCACCCACTGCTCATCGCGGATCGCGAACATCGCCGTCGTCGCGACAGCCGTCGGATGGCCGGCATGTTCGAGGATCGCGTGCAGCATGAGCGACACCGTGGTCTTGCCGGAGGTACCGGTCACACCGATGATAGTCATCTCGCGTGCCGGGTGCCGGTACCGCCACGTCGCAAGGTCGGCGAGCATCCCATGGTACACACCAAACATCGCCTTCGGGATGAATCGACGAAATGAGGCGCGCATGGCAGTGTCGATTATTCGCTGTCCAAGTACATGACCTTCTCCGGCTGCTCATGCGCCGTGTAGGTCAAGTTACGATTCTTCACCAGTTCATACATCACCCCGAGGTAGTCGAATTCCGAACGACCGGTCTGCTTCGCGCGCAAAAAAATCCCTTCGACATAATGGAAGTCGGCGTTCTTCAGATAGTTGATGGCGGCGATATCACCGTTCACCTGGTGTATGTTCACCATCTTCAATTCGTTCGTCTCTTTTTTTAACTGTTGCATTGCGGTTCGTGTGGTGACTACTCGGCGCGGACGAACTGACCGTTCAGGTCGAGCTCAACGAAATGGTGCGCCGTGCCATTACGGTACGCACTGCACTGATTCTCCGGCTGATCATCGACAGCGGTACGCGGGTTATGTACCACGTCCACGACCCAATCGGCGATCAGGTTATTCGTGATGCAGGGGCCGTTCGTGAGATCGAGGCCATTCGCTTCCGATTTAATAAACAGCGCTTTCGCGGCCGCGATCGCGGCGTCCTTCGTGATCGTGTTCTTGTTGACGCTTGCCGCGGCATTCTTCGCGGCCTGTGCCGCCGCGTTGGCGTTCACGTTCACGGTCGCGTACTTGTTCCCGCATGAAAAGCCGCCGAGCACTAATACCGCAACGATACTGCCGATGATTAATGTCTTTTTCATGGTTTCTTCGTTATGCGTATGCGCCACCCTCGAGGCGATACGTGCTGTCGTTACGGTTATAGACGAGTATGAATACGCGATTATGCCGATCCTGGAACTGAGATTTTTCATGAAACTTCGCCTGATCGAACAGCGCCTTTATTTCCGAAGGGTCGGACTCATACTGAAGGTAGTAGAATCCCTTCTCGACCTCGTCCCCGCCGATGATGACATGACCATGAATGTTTTTGTGGTGTTCCATTGGATGTTCCTTTCGCTTGAAGGGTAACAAAAAATGGCGCGATGCGCCACGGCCACTATAAAAGCAAAATCCGTATCAAATACATCAATTGCGAGAGAGGAGGGTGGAGATGTATATAATACGGAAAGGAGCGGGGGTGTTGGAAGGAGCGATGAGGCGGGGGTTGGGGTGTGGGGGGAGGAGGAGCGGGGGTGAAAGGCAAATAGAGTATACCGTACGAAAATATGTGCCGCAAGGGCTTCGAAACCTACGCCAATCGACTTAAAATAAAGATTTCCACAGTACCTTTCGAAAAAGAAAACAGCCCGCACAATTGAGTCACCGCTGTTACGAGGGAGATGTGTGATGTTAGGCGGTCGATCTTTTTACGTCTCTCCTCGATTTTTCGAAAAAGTACCAGACGATGAAGAGCGTCACGATCGGCGACGCCCAGGACGGGATACCGACGCCGAAACTGTCGAGCAACATGATGATGCCGAGGAAGAATATCGAATACATCGCGCCGTTCTTGAGGAACACATACTGCTTGATGCGGTCGATGTTGCTGACCGTGAGCTGCCGCACGACGAGCGCGCCGAGACCGTTGCCAATGATGATGAGCGGTACGGCGAGCGTGAATGCGAACGCGCCAAGGACACCATCGATCGAGAACGTCGCGTCGATGACCTCGAGGTAGAACACCTTACTGAGATCGGATAGGCCGGGCTTCGCGAGGCGCTCCTCCGACTGCTCGGCATTCTGTTTGAACCCGTTCGTGATGAAGAACGCGGTCGAACCGATCACCGCGCCGAACGCCATGAGCGGGTTCATCCGCTGTGCGAAATAGACGATGGCGGCGAGCATGACCGACACCACGGCGTAATACCACACACCCTTCGATAAAATAAAACGCTCGCCGCGCAAACCGAACCGTTTGTCCTCGAGGAAGAGCCAATGGAAGAACAGGAACAGCAGGAACGTACCGGCGCCGACGAGCAAGATGGGTGCCGACGATTCGACGGCGTGTTTTACGCCGGGGTCACCGCTGAACGTGGCGGTCAACGATCCCCACATGCCGAGCGATGGCGTCGTCGCCCACACGATCGCCCATGGCAGTAGTCCGCGGATCACGAACACCGCGAAAATTAGCCCCCACCGCAGGAACCACTTCCGCATCTTGATGCCGACGGTCGACAGCACCTCGGCATTGATGACCGCATTGTCGATGCTGCTGACGATCTCGAACACCGAGAGTCCGGCAACGGTAAGGATGAGTGCAAAAAAGTTCATACGTGGATCAACGTTCCGATATCGTCACATAACGATACCACGCACAAAAGCCTCCCACAATATGTATATATGAGGGTTTTTGGAGGACAGCGATATCTAGTATGGCTGTCCCCCATGAAGAACGATGATAACTAGAATGGACGATGGTGGCGGAACGGTATTCCGCCTAGCTGACCGAGGGGGCCTCGGCGTTGATGTGCACGATGCGCGCCTTGCTCGAAGCGAACTCGTCGTGTGTGACGAGGAACACATTCCGCGTGATGCGGTCGATACACTCGGCCACACTGCCCGAGTTCATCACCAGGAGCGCGTGCTCGCCGCACTCCAGGACCCTGCAGTCCCCCTCGAGTCGGGCGACGTCCGCCTCCTCGACGAGGACGATGATGCTCGCGCCGAGCAGCGCCTTGTGACCGGGGTTGATGAAGAGCTGCTTCGTCCGCTCGCCGGGCGTACCCGCGTCAACCACGAACGAAGTGATGCCGGTGAAGTTGAGCCGGAGGCTGTCGAGCACGGGCGGCCGGACGCGGTGGAAGTTGAACGTCTTCCCCTCGCCCAGCGCGAGCGCGAGGACGGGCCTGCCCTTGCCGTCTTCCTGCGTGATCACACGATCCGTACCGGAGACGACGCGCCTGGATCCACCCTCGAGTCGGGTGACCGAAACGACAGCTCTACTGTGCATGTAAGTCCTCCGTGGACTCTCACGTCCGATGTATCGGGGATTCCTGTCGTATCGCACGATCTGTGCGACGACCTTCCCGATTGGGACGTGGCCGCTTTATGAGCAGCAGACTCTCGGCTGGAAACGCGGTCGAGAATCCACTGCCCACACAGCTGTTGTGTAACGAGCGTCAGAGCGAGGAAAATAACACCCAACTATAAAATAGTCAATCCTCAACCAAAGGGACGGGTGCGACTATTACTTCGACGCGTACGACGTCCGCAGTCCTTGCTCGCGGTCGTACCGCTCGATCGCAAGTGCGATCAAACGATCGAGTAATTCGGTGAACGTCATGCCGCTCGCCTGCCAAAGTTTCGGGTACATACTTATCGCGGTAAAGCCCGGAATCGTGTTGACTTCGTTCACGTACAGCTCGCCGTTATTCTTCAGAAAGAAATCGACACGGGCCATGCCTTCGCATCCGAGCGCCGTAAACGTTGTTACTGCGAGCTGTTTAACTTTTTCCACGACGTCATTTGGAACCTTCGCGGGAATTTCGAGTCCAGCGCCGTGCTCGTCGATGTACTTCGCTTCGTAGTCATAGAACTCGTGTAACGGTTTCACCTCACCGGGCACCGATGCGATCGGATCCTTGTTTCCTAAGACCGAACACTCGAGTTCGCGTCCTTCGACCATCTCCTCGATGACGATCTTCGTGTCGAACGTCAATGCATCCTTCACACCCGCCTCGAACTCCTTCCGATCATGCGCCTTATGGATGCCGACGGACGAGCCAAGGTTCGCGGGCTTGATAAAGACCGGCATGCCAAGCTCGCGCTGCACCATTTCAAAATCGACGTCCTCGGGTTTCACCCGATCGAACGTGAGGAACTTCGAGTTGGGAATGCCCGCGTCGCGGAGGAGACGTTTCGCCACGTCCTTGTCCATACACACCGCAGAACCGAGCACGCTCACCCCGACGAACGGAATGTTCGCGAGCTTCAACATACCTTGCACGGTGCCGTCCTCGCCGAACGGACCGTGGAGCACCGGGAACACCACGTCGAGCTTACCGAGCGGCTTCCCGCCATCAACGGCGACCAACTGCTGGTCACCGTTACCAGACGCCAAGGCGACTTCCGTGCTGTTCGCCTTGTTCAATTTCACGAGCGAGGGATTTTCCGCGTTCAGCAAGAACTTCGACGATTCGTTCAGGAACCAACGACCTTCCTTGTCGATGCCGATGAGCACGATGTCGTACTTGTCTTTGTCGATGCCGTCGATGATGCTCTTCGCGGACTGCAACGACACTTCATGCTCCGCCGATCTGCCGCCGAAAAGGATACCAAGTCGTAGCTTTTTCATATATTCATTCTACTTCCCATGCTCCTGCGCCTCATTAAGAAAGACCTTGGCAGCACGGTCATTTAATTCCAATGCTAAATACGTAAGTACGCGCGTACCAAGTTCCTTATCGCCGCCTCTGTATGCTGCTTTTCCAAATCCAAGAAGTACCTCCCTAACAACACTACTTCTATTCTCCAATAACTTTTGTTGGGCCCACGCAACGTATTCATCAGGCGACGACCACTTCTCTTTCAGAGAGGTAAGCTCACTTGCGACGGAATCAATATCTGTGAGCAGTTCGTGTGCTCTTTGATCACGTTCAGTTGCTTCCTTCGGCTTTCCCCTTAAGCGCTCCTTTCTAGCGCCTGCTTCTTGAAACGCGGCGGCAGACTCCCTGAAACCATCGATCCATTTAGGATCTTTTGAGTGTAGATAGCTAAGGCCATAAAAATGACTTGATCCTCGTGCGTCAAAAAAATCGGCAATTGCCTTATCCCATGCTCGATCTACCTCGTCTTGAGCACCAGTTTCATGATCATTTGTTAACTTATTGGCGGCAACACTTTCAAGATGTTGCAGCAAAGCGGCGTCACCACTTTCGAGAACTTCAGGATCGCGCAGGCTCGGATCATCAATGCCTTCAAGATGGCGGCGCTCGTCTTCTGGAATATATGAGTCAGGGTTCGACATAAAGGAATTTTCTTATCAAAAACGTAACCATAGTGTAGTACTAGTGCCCCTCAACGACAACCCGCACGTCTACTTTTTTTCCAAGTGGATGATCCAGAATCCCTTCTGCCTCACTTCGTCCACGCCATAGAACTGCAACGGATTCTGCGCGGAGTGTTCGACCTTTGTGCAGCCGAACGTCGCCATCCTTCCGGTATATTCCTTCGTCTTCGGGTCGTACTCCTCCAACACGAGCTCGTCCCCGTCTTTGAGGTCAAAATCGGCCAGTCGCAGCTCGAACGTCCGTTCGCCTGATACGAACTTGTTATACCATTCTGGCCAGCATTTTTTTCTGATGGTTGCCATAGGCTATTGTATAGGCTGGTACCCCAGAGGCCCGACTACACTTATGCCTCGTCGGGTAAAAACGTTTGATTGCGTTGTAATGAATTAAACATTTATCTCGCGTCTTCACTCCGCCCCAGTTGGTGCCCCCCAGAGGAATCGAACCTCTATCTTAGGATCCGGAATCCTACATTCTATCCGTTGAACTAGGGAGGCACCAACTGGGGCCGAAAACCGCTTGTCCGCCGGAATCCGCCTGAGCCTCGACGATGGCGGATGAAGGCGGAAACAAGGGAGGCACGTATTAGGCGCGGGCCTGCTGTAGCGCCTTCTCTATCTTACCGACGTCGGCCGGCGCGGTCAGGTCGAGCCACCGGTCCTCGAGCTCGAAGACGTTCACCGATTCGCGGCCCGCGATGAGGTTGATCGCATCGGTCAGTTCGTATTCGCCGCGTGGCGACGGCTTGATCTCGGCGATCGCGTCGAAGATCTTCGGCGTGAACAGGTACAGCGACGCGTTGATCAGATCGCCGACGAACGTCGCGGGCTTCTCGACGATGCGGTCGAGTGAGCTGTCGTCCTTCTGCTTCAGGATGCCCATACCTTGCCACGCCGCGGTCCGATATCCGCCGATCCACTGCGTCGTCGAGTCGACTGTCATCTTCTTAAGATCGTTCACGCTGTACAAGTTATCGCCGGCGATGACCGCGAACAATTCGTTGCCGACCAGCGCGTGGACTGTCTCGACCGCGGCAGCGGTACCGTACCGCTCGTGCAACTTCTTCTGTTCGATCAGCTCGATATTATGCGTCGCTTCGTACCCGTTGAACGCATGATTAAGATGACCGGTGATCACGATGATCCTGGTGAATCCCGCTTCGCGCACGCGATCGAACGTGTACTCGAGGAACGGTCGTCCGAGTACGGGCAACAGATGCTTCGGGAGGTCGGGCGCGACATCCTTCATGCGCGTCCCCCGCCCTGCGGCCATGATGACGACGGTGGTGGTCATAACAATATAATCGTTCGACAATACTGCGCGCCTCGCTAAGAGTACGCGCACACTATGCTACCGTCCTGCGGCTCTTTTGGCAATACGGTACGCGAGGTACCACCCGCGCTGGTACACGAGGTTGAACGCGCCAGCATATTTATGGACCTGACCGCCGAAGCCCATCTTGAACCGCGTGATACCGCTCCATTTATGCTCTTCCTCATGCTCAGGCGCGATGCCATAGAAGTCGTACACGCTGCATCCCTGTTCCTTCGCGCGACAGATCGACTCCCATTGCAGCAAGTGCGGCGCCATGTGCTCGTGGAACGCCCCGGCCGAGGCGCCGTGTAGGTAGGTCATCGTCGAACCGAAACGGATCAAGATCGCTGCGGCAATCGGTTTCGTGTGGAGCCGGGCGAGCGCGATCGTGATGGAATCGCCGAGCGACGAAACCATAGTGCGATAGTATTGGTCCGGCCATACGCCAATCTTCTGTCGCTTCGCGGTCTCCCTCATCAATGCGATGAATTCCGTGACGTCCTCGTTCGAGGTACCGAACCCGACCGTGACGCCGTGGCGCTCGGAGAGACGGATGTTATACCTCGTCTTATGGTGCATCGAGCTAAGTAGTTCCTCCTCGGTCTTCTGAAGGTTCAGGAGCAACGTTTGCTCAGGATGCATGCCGGTCCCTTCGACGAGCCCGACATCCCCAGGCGGGGCGACGTTCGGCTCGACTTTCAGGAATATGGTGTCCGCGGTCCGGTTCTTTTCGATCGTCTCGAAAAGTGCGTGCCAGACCGCCTCGCGTTCATCTTCGTCGAGCTTCGGATCGATGATCGGGCCACGCGGTGCAAGGATGAACGACTTGCCGAGACGTGTCGTATGCGGCACCAACAACGCTACGGCGCACCGGCGGGAACCCATGAGCACCTCGAGGCGCAGGATCATCTTCCCAGCGGCACGCTGAAACTCTCCCCACTGCCAACTGTGGAGGAACTCGTTGGGCGACGTCGCATGACGCACGAAGTCGTCCCACCCGCGTGCATCGGTGACCTCACGGACCTCGCATGATGTCATGGCTTCTTGATCAATGCCCTGAGCGCTAGTCTGATCCGGTCCCGCACGTCCGTAACATCAACACCTACATGCCGTACCGCCTCCTGTGCCTCCCTTCTACTGTAACCGAGGCGTTCGAGCGCGTCGAAGACCTCGTCCTCGACCGGCGTATTCTTCTGGGCGAGCGTACCGGAGAGTTCGAGAATGATGCGCTCCGCGGTCTTCTTGCCGACACCGGGCGTGTGCATGATCAACGCCGGATCGCCATCGATGATCGCCTGACGGACCTGGTTGGCCGGATTCTGGCTCAGGATCGATTGGGCCGATTTCGGACCGACGCCGGACACCTTGATGAGTGACCGGAACAACCCGAGCTCATCCGGCGTGGAAAAACCGAACAACTCCATGGAATCGCTCCCGGCATGGAGGAACGTGAACACGTCGACGATCTCACCCTCGGGAATCTCGAGTAATCGGCCACCGACGAACACACGGAATCCAACACCGCCGACGTCTATGACGATCGCGCGGAGTTCCTTCGATCGGATTGTGCCGTGGAGGGATGCAATCATGTGGTCCGAAAACAAGCCAATAATTACAGCGCGGTGATCCTGATCCCCTTCTTGAACGACGTCGGGAACACGTTGGTAGGCCAATGCGCCTTGATCTGGGATATTTTCGTGGTGAGCTGGCTTCGTGAATACACCCTGACACCAGGAAGGCCATTCGAGAACGTACCGGAAATGATGTCATCATTGCCGTCGGTGTTCACGTCCATGCTCGTCAGATCGACGCCACCACTGTAGGTCTTGCTTGCGGGATAGAAGCCGACGATCTTCTTCACGGACTTGTTGCTGTACACGAACGCCCTCACCTCACCGGTGCCAGGCGCAGGTCCAAGTAGTATCTCGGGAATACCGTTCCCGTTCACATCGCCCGTTGCGACCATAATACCGCTATCGAACGTGCTGCTGTACGCCGAGAACGAGTAATCCTTCACCATCTTCTTCAACGACGGGTCATATGAGTACAGTTCGATAATCGATTTCCTTCCCTTCGATGCCGGTGCGACGACGATCTCCGCGTAGCCATCGCGATCAAGATCTGCGGCTGCGATATTTACGCCACCGCGGTACTTCGACGACTGCACTGACACATCCTGGAACCGCGAGAATTTCCTTCCGATAGGATCATACAGGTACACGCGCACGAGACCTGGATAATTCGTAGCCGGCGTCGTGATCAGATCGTCAAAGCCGTCGCCGTTCACGTCGCCCGTCGCCACGTTCACGCCGGTATGGAGCGTCTTTGTAAAGGCATAGAAACGTGTCACCAGCTTTCCTGACAAGGTATAGAGCGACACCTGCGGCGCGGTACCGGCACCAGCACCGACCACGATATCAGGCGTACCTTTCCGCTCAAGGTCACCTCCGGCGATGAATACGCCATTATGGTACTTGCTCGAGTACGGACTGAATGAAGCAGTTAGCTTACCGTCACTCAAACGGTACACCTTGATCTGTGATGTGCTGCCAGCAGCACGCGTCACGGCGAGGTAGCGCGGGTTCGGATTGGCTGGTGGCATGCCACCGACGCTACAATCATATGACACCGCCGGACGTTCCGTGGTCGTTCCACAACGCGAAAGGTCCTGACAAACCCTCGTCTGTAGTCCCTGCGTACACGACGTCCATGACGAGCATGACCACTTCTCGGTACAGCTTCCGCCAGAAACCACCGCGGACGCGCATGACTGCTGCTCGAGCGGCTTGTTGAAGTCTGAACCACATGACGGCGACTTAACGTCGATACATGACCTTGTCTTCGTACCGCTCACGCAATCCGTCCACTCTGTGCATGACCACGTCGGTGTGCATGCGTGGACATCGGTCATCTTGATGGCGATATTGGACAACGCCGAGACATTACCGGAACCATCGGTCGTCTTGATAGCAAAATGATACGTCGTACCCGGTAAGAGGCC
>CAINXF010000069.1 GCA_903854795.1 Candidatus Kerfeldbacteria bacterium | reverse complement strand
GATGTCCTTCGGCGAGGTGCCGCGTAGGATCTGGTCGACGAATTTACCCAATTGCTCACCGACCGAAGCCGTATCGACGTTCACCGATAGCAGCGCGCCCGCTTGCACTATTGTACGTAACGCTCCCATGAGGATCATCTTCTGCGCTATCGCCTCCGCCACTATGGCGCCCGTCATGAGATTCCCGCTCGGTCCTGACGTGATGTAAACGGTCTCTATCCCGTGATCTTTCAGATCAGCGAACGCTTTCACTACGTCGGAATCCCCAGTGATATTTTCTTTGACTATTTTCACGTTATCATTCTTCGCGGCAACATCGATTAACGCAAAAGATGCGTTGCTTGTAGGTTCGCTGCCGAACACAAGTACCCCGAGTCCCGCCGACATATGATGTAACTCCTCGAGCGTTTCGACCTGTCGTGCAGCCACTTCGCTACCGCCCACACCGACAAAATTGTTCCCCGAACCGTGATAGCTCTCGATCAGTCCTTCGGTGATCGGATCCTCGATCGTGTAGAACGCAGTGGGCTCCGTCGAGGTGAATTTCTTGATCGCTTCGGCGGTCGGTCCGCCGATGGCGACGACCGCATCGAATTTCCCAGCAGCGACCTGCCGGGCCTGGAAATCGAGCAACTGGGCATCGTCATAACTCAAGAACCACTGGTACTGGACCTTCTTCCCTTCGCTCCAGCCGAGCGTCTTCATCTTGTTCACGAACCCGTCGACCATCGGACTAATGAGCGCCGAACGATACACGATCGCGACTCGTTTCTGCTTCGTAAAGACACCACGTTCCGAGGCGACCACCGCCAGGTTCATTACCACGATCGCCGCCCCCGCGAGCGCGAGCGCGACCAGGGTAATATTGATGAACAAACCGATATGTCGTGTGTGTTCTTTCATGCGCTAAGTATACACCTTATTCCCCATAACAACGCCGCGTTCAACGCGCGGCTATCGTTACGCCGCAGTGAGCGTCAACGAGAGGGTATACGTACCCGAAACCTGCAGAACCGGCACGGTCTGCGACAGGGTGACACCGGTCACGTCCCAATAACAACTCGTCTGCGCCGATGAGCCGGCCGAGATGAGCGTGACGCTGTCCGTCACACCCTGATTGAAGGCGGTCGCGCTTCCCTTTGAGAGACCCGTCGTGACGCATCCCGACTGCGGCGTGATCGTCGAACCGCTCGGATCGACGGCACACTGTCCGTTTGCGGACGTGCTGTTATAATCGTACGTGTTCGCACCAGACGTCCACAGCGCCGCATTCCCGGTCGTTGATGCGACGGTCAGTGACCACGTAGGAGTGGCCGTGCCGTTGTTCACTCGGACCTTCTGGGCGGCGATGCCGAGCGTTCCCGTCGACGTCTGCACATTGTCAAAATTGAACGTCACCGCGCTCAAGGTGACCGAGGGAGTCGCGACGGTGGTCCCGCCAGAATCGACGATGTCGGTAGTGAGGGTCCCGGATGCGGCAGGCGGCTCGATCCAGCGGATGCTCATGAGCGCGAAGTCCCAGTCTCGCGTCGCCGTCCCGACCGCGGTCGAGGTCGACGTGCGAAGTCGCAGGTTACCGAGGTTGGCTGACGTATCGATGAAGTCCTGCGGATTGACCTGGAAGATGCCGTCCGTATAGGTGAACGTCGTCAACGCATTCGTCGTACCGACGGCGCTCCATCCGCCGGCGATCGTCTGTCCGACGAATTGCCCGGAATAATCCAGGAGTCCAAGCTGGACCGTGTTCGTTGTGACGTTGCTACGGAACCGCGCAGCGTACCGAATGCCGGTCACCTCGGCGTTCGTCGGCACCGTGATCGGTTCAGACACATTCGACGCCGCGAAGTAGTTCGTACCCCACGTCGTCGCGAAGTCCGAGGCGTACGGCGTCGTGGCACACGGCCCTGTGTTGTTCAGACAGGTCGCATGCGCCCACGTGTTGCCGACGGTCGAGGTCGTGAGGGCGTCGATGTCGCCCGTGGAGGTCGAGGTG
>CAINXF010000068.1 GCA_903854795.1 Candidatus Kerfeldbacteria bacterium | reverse complement strand
TAATGGTCGGCATGAGACGGATGGCCTGCGGGATCGCGCGGAGTGTGGGCCACTCACGCAACAGGAGGTACCCAACTCGTCGGACCTCGTTCATGAGGATGAACACGATATGCGGAAAAAACGTACCCGCAGACTCATCCTTGTACAGCGTCAGGAGATGGTTACGGTAGGATAACGTGCGAAGCCACGACGAGCGCTCCCTCCTTGTTTTGAACACCTGCGTAATCTTGTCGCCATGGTGCGTGAGCGTGCGGTAGTGGTATGCCTTCGCGTCGGCGACGAACCGCGCGCGCCACCCGGCCCAGCGGAGACGCCAGGCGAGATCAACGTCTTCCTTGTAGGCGAAAAAATCGTCATCGAAATACTCGTTGCCGTATGCGACGTCCTTCAGTGCCGCCATGCGGTACATCGCGAGCACACCGGGAACGCCGAACACTTCCGGAGGCCATTGGTCAATATGTCCGTCATCGTGCGCCCCTTCGCCACGATTCAGCACTTGCCGGTTACGTCGGACGATCAATCCCGCGGCATCTATAGTATCAGAAAACGATGGTTCTCTCAAGTCCCCTTCGGTGAAGCTGAAGCGATACACGAGCGGACAGACGCTTCCGACTGACGTGTCCTTGTCGAGGACGGACGCGAGACGTTCGAGGCAGAGCGGGTCGAGGATGAGGTCCTGGTTCACGATGAGTACGGCATCGGCACCACTCAACGCGATCCCTTGGTTGTGTGCATGCGCGAAGCCAAGGTTGCGGTTGTTGCGGAGCACGTGGACGGTCGGCCATTCCTTCAACAGCTCGATCGTCCCGTCGACCGATCCGTTATCGATCACAAGGATGCGCTTTGGCTGAAGTGTTTGCGCCATGAGGCTCTTCAAGAGGTGTGGCAGAAACTCCTTACCGTTCCAAGTGACGATGTTGACGGCGACCGAGATCATACGGGCTTTGGCTCAGTTGGTACGACGAACGCGACGACGACAGCGATCAGCAGGAGTCCGATGCCGAGCGGGTGGTTGAGGTATGGCGTCGTAAGATGCACGCCCATGAGTGCGATGACTGCAAGCAGTGCGCCGAACGCTACGTCCGAGCGTATGCGCCAGAGTTTGTAAAGAATTACCATAAGAAGAAACCCGTACGCCATCAGACCAAACGCACCGATCTTGAGGAAAATGTCGAGGTACCCGAGCTCGAAGGCATCGGTCGTGTAGATGCCTTTTGACGCTGATTGGACCTGACGAGGGTCATTGCTTTGGTACGTGACGTACGTCGCGAACCCGGAACCAAACAGCGGATTGCGTTTGATTGCGTCGGTCAGCGGGCCAAGCATCTGTAATCGACTCGACGCCGCCGCTTCACCGCCGAAATGTGAGAACCGCTCTTTGATCAAATTATTGGTGGCACCACCACGTGAGAACGAATACGGGTATGGGAAGTTCAACGACCACGACATGAGCGTATACGCAACGCCGAACATAATAACACTCAAACCAAGAATGCTGAGAAACTGCTTAACATTCCAGCGGTACTTGATGAAGCCACCGATCGCACCGACTACGACCGCGATCGCGCCACCGACCCAAAAACTCCTTGATAACGACACGATCACCGCGGTCAGGCCAAGCGTCATCGGTACGAGGAGCCACAGGTTGTCACGCGTGCGCACACCTTTTTTCGGTAGTACGAAGGGCGCGAGAATCAATAGTGCGAAAAGTCCGTAGATCTGACTTTGGAAAAATACGCGGTATGAAGCGCCACTGATGTAGGCAATCTCCCCTACCCCGGTGTTCCGGATCCAGCGGTAGTACTGCGCGAGACCATTCACGTTGAAGTGCGCAAACATACCGAGACTCACCACGCTCTTGAGGCCAAGAACTGTCGCCGCAGCCGCCATGAGCGCGATTATGGTCGGGCTGAAACGCCTCCAGTCGATCGACGGCGCGAGTAGCACGACGATCAGAAAGAAAAACAAATACGCGTTCGCGTCCAGGTAGACCGCTTGGAGACCATGGTGCGCGACAATGCCATGGATGACGCCCCAGAAGACGAACGTGCCGAGGACCAACGCGCTCCACTTCAACAACGTGGGCAGCGTACGCCAATCCGATCTCGCACGGTACCGAACGAGCCACACCAGAGCGATCGCGCAAAAGAGCGCGATGCGAATCGAAAGCGTGAAGCCGCCGACGTGGATGCTATAGAGGTATCCCTTGCCGCCGATGAATAGCTCCGCGAGCACGATCGCGAGTCCCCACTCGAGTCGTTTCCATGCCAGGACGATCGTTGCGGCGACGATGAGCGCGAAACATACAATGCCGATCGGTTGGCGAAGGTAGCCGAAGTACGAACATACCTCGTTAACGACGAGCGCTGCCGACAGGATGCAGTACGTCTTGAATGTGGGAAGTGGAAAATGCATGTTATTTCGTCGGGACCACACTGATGACGTTGAAATGCCACGCAAGACGGTTCAAGAGCGGCACAGCGCAGAGCACTGCGTCGATCCGTGCAAGCGCATGGTCAACCGGACGTGACGATTGCAGTGGTCGCTTGACAAGACGTCCGACAAGTCGCACCGACGAATCATAAAGCTCACTAAGCATCTTCACTCGCCGTAAGTTCGTGATGGTGAGTCCTGCTTCGGCGAAGAGCGTACGAATCTGCAGCTCAGTGTAACCTTCGGTCGTGTCATCGGCAATCGAATTGAACTGGCGCGCGCGATGTGCTCTGATGAAGCGCTTGGCTGGCGTGAGCAGGCGGTACACCGTGCGGTACGGCCAAGACGCCGGTTCGACACCCCAGATAACGTAGCCGCCGGGTTTCGTAACACGCTTCATCTCCTTGAGCGCCGCGCGTTGGTTCGGAAAATGATGGAACGATGCTGCTACGAACGTCGCCGCGAAGACGCCGTCGACAAACGGCAAATGTTCGGCATCGGCAGCAGCAAACTGCATCATATTGGCAACGCCACTATGCGCAGCGAGCTCGGCCGCGTGGGCGACGGCATCCGGCGAGAGGTCGATCGAGGTCACCAACTTGCCGTGTGACGCGACCTCGATGCCGTCGA
Source organism: Candidatus Kerfeldbacteria bacterium (assembly GCA_903854795.1). Lineage (GTDB taxonomy): Bacteria > Patescibacteriota > Patescibacteriia > SBBC01 > SBBC01 > CAINXF01. The sequence continues at coordinate 9,960 of CAINXF010000068.1, read as the reverse complement.
CGCGCGTGCCGCAGGCAACCTCGAGCACAGTCGATCCCTCCGGGAGCGCGTACATCGGCGCCTCGAACTGCGTATGGAACGCGGAATTACGGCCCTGTACGCTCTTGCGCACGGCCGATTCCGACAGCTCGTCGTGAAAGTGTTGCTCAGTCTCCTTGAACGCGTCGATGAACCGTTGGGCGATCAGCACCGGGATGCCATGCTCAGTGCGGTAACGCTCACCGCATGAAGCGCACACATTGTCGCTCAATGTGGCATGGCACACGGGACAGACGAAGGAAGGGCGCATAGCTAGAGGTCTTTCGCTTTGTAGGGCTTCACCAATTTGTACTGGTCGCCAACGATGCCAGTGATCACGCTCATAAACTCGGCCGGTGCCAGCATCTTCGTCCGCATGGCGCCGAAGTACTTCGTGCTGTAGTGAAGGATACTGTTGCGAAGGATGCGTTGCTTCTGTGCGGTCGATTGCGTGGTGCTCGCAGCGCGGACGTGGACCGCGTGGGTCGCGGGCGTGTACATCGTGGTCCATCCTTTGGCGAGCGCGCGCTTGCAGAAGTCGACCTCCTCGAACCACATCCAGAACCCCTCGTCGAACGACCCGACCGCGTCGAGTGCGGCACGACGGATGAGGAAACATGAGCCCATGACCTGGTCGACAAGCTGTTCCTTTTCGTAGTCGACCGTCAACCCATTGTAGACGCGCGAAAGGCTCGGCATGAAGTTCGGGACCTTCGAAAGTATGAGGAACAAGTCGAACCAATCGGGGAACCTTTTCACCGACGGTTGGTGCGTACCATCGGGATACGCAAGTTTCGGTCCGATGATGCCCACGGCAGGATTTACGTCGAGCGTCCGTTGCAACGTCGCGATGGTGTCGGGCATGACCGTGAGGTCGGGATTGATCAGGATGACGTTACCGATGGCATCCGTGATGCCTTGGTTCACGGCAGCGGCAAATCCCCTGTTCGATTCGTTGACGATCAACCTGACGTGCGGAAAAATCTTCCGGACCAAATCGACGTTGCCCTCGGTCGATGCGTTATCAACGACCGTGATGTGTAGCGTGATGCCAGTAGATGTCAAAAGTGATGTGAGACACTTCCTGAGCTCCTCGCAGGCGTTATAGCTGACGATGATAGCGGTGATCTCAGGTTGCACGGGCATTGTCCAAAAATATCTGACGGATGATGTCGTCGATTGGTTCCTCCTCGATCGTGATGTCATCAATCGGAAGCTCGTTGAGCATGGTTGCGGTGCGTCGGGTCGAGTCAGCCCGTGGAACGCGGAGTGTCGCGGTGCGAAGCGTGTGCTCGACGACCTCGCCGAATTTCACGACCGATTCCTTCGGCACATCACCCGTGAACGTCATGCGGACCGTCTTGACCTGGTTGATCTTTGAGACGAGCCCCGTGAGCGGACCGTCATAGAACACGGCGCCTTGGTTGATGATGACGACGCGTTTCGCGAGTGCGGCGACATCCTCCATGTAGTGCGAGGTGAGGATGATCGTGGTCTTCTTCTGGTCGTTGTAGGACCTGACGAAGTCGCGCATGCGTTGCTGGGACACGACGTCGAGGCCGATCGTTGGCTCGTCGAGGAAGAGCACCTTCGGGCTGTGCAGGAGCGCCGCAGTGAGCTCAGCTTTCATGCGCTGGCCGAGCGATAGCTTCCGCACCTGCACGTCGAGCACGTCGTTCAGGTCGAGAAGCGTCGAAAGCTCGTCGAGGGTGCGACGAAACTGGTCGTCAGGGATCTCGTAAATCTCCTTGTTGAGCAGGAACGATTCCATGGCCGGCAGGTCCCACCACAGCTGGTTCTTCTGGCCCATGACGATCGAGAACTGCTTCTGGTAGACCGACTTGCGTTCCCACGGCGTGTAGCCGAGGACGGTCGCCGTTCCGGACGTGGGATACAAAATACCCGCCAGCATCTTGAGCGTCGTCGTCTTACCGGCGCCGTTCGGTCCGAGGAACCCGACGAGCTCACCTTCCTCGACGGTGAAGTTTATCCCTTTCACTGCCTCTGTCGTAAGCGTCTCGCGTTTGAACAACGATTTCATCGAATTCAAAAGGCCCGGCGCCTTTTTATGGTACGTGTATGTTTTCTTCAGGTCCTTTACTTCGATAATCGCCATAGCATGTGTAGTGTAATTGAAAAGCCAGTTCCTGTCAGCTCGACGCAGATCCGTAGCGTCGAAGCCCGATATTCCAAAATATTCTGGTGATTGTGAGCAGGATGACCGCGATCGCGAGGTTGACCAGGATCGACGAGGGACCAACGCGGTGCAGGATGAATTCGGCTGGGAACGCGACGATGGTGAGGATCGGGATCGCGAACGTGAAGAGCAGGCGGGCCGGTCCGAAGAAGATGTCCGGCGGGTACTTCGCGAACTCATAGAACCCGCTCCAAAGGTCCTGGAGATCGTCAATCTGTGTGAGCCAGAACGATAGTAGCGACACGGCAAGCCACATCGAATACACGATCGCGATTGCGAGCAGTATCAGCGAGAGATACCCGACGACGCCGAAGAACGTCACCGTAAGATGCAGTTTACCGAGAGCGACGCCCATGATGATGAACGAGGTGACCACGTTGAGCAGGTCGGACACACCGGTGTAGCGTGTCGTCATGGTGAACTGTGGGTCGACGGGCTTCGTGAGCAATAGGTCGAGGTTACCTTCATTGATGTAGTCCGAGACGCGCGAGAAGTTCCGGTAGAACAACGCCGAGGTCAGGTTATCGACCAGGAAGTACGTGCCGAGGAGAAACAGCGCCTCGCCGTACGACCAACCATGGATCGACGTGACTGAACCGTAGAGCACCGAGAAGAACGCGACGGTGATGAACGTCGAAAGGAACAGTACGGCGGTCAACGAAAAAAATCCCGAGCGGAACTCCATCTCGCGGATGACGCTCGTCTTGATGAACAGCCAGAGCAGTTTGAAGTATCGTTTCATGTCAGTGCCCCACTGCAACATATCGCTTCAACCCATTGAGCCACATTCGACGAGCAAGCCAGTGCAGCGCGACGATCCAGACGATTCCTGTGGCAATGCCGATGAGCGCGTCGGTCGCGTTCGTCTTGCCGAGGTAGATGTTCACAGGGAACGACGCGAGGAACTTGAACGGCAGAAGTCCGAGCACGGTCTGCACCGAGTGTGGAAAGAACGCGAACGGCAGTAACACGCCCGAGAAAAACCGTACGACGAGGCCTTTCACGAGTTGGAAGTAGCGCGCTTCGAGAATCCAGAACGTCAGGAAGCCGAGAAACAGTCCGAATACGAATTGTAGACCGTACGCGACCGGTACCGAGGCGAGGAACAGTGCCCACTGCCAACCGTGTGCCGGCACCTGAAGGTGATGTCGCAGTACGTAGAGAATCACGGCGAGCATTGGGAGTGAAACCAAGAATACAAATGTCCGGGACGCCGTGCGGCTGGCCCAGTAGTAACCGAAGTACGATATCGGTTGGACGAGGTACTTCGTGAGCGAACCTTCGCGAATGTTCTCCATGATGCCATACTCGGGCGAGACGCTCGTCACACGATTAAAGATGAGCGCGACCACCGAGTACGTGAGAAGCGTGTCGTAGCTGAACCCTGCGGTCGTACCGCGATTCGCGAACACCGTGGTCCAAAGGTAGTAATATGCGATGAACGGCAATGCGTTCAGGATGGTGTTGAACCACAATTGACCGCGCCACGTGATCGCGTTCTGGAGCGCCGTGTTGAAGACGGCGATGTATTTTTTCACTGAAATATTGTACCTGAAACAAGCGAAAAAAGCAACCTTCCGCCAATCGCGAGTCTGCTACCGATGTCAGTTCTTCACGCTGACACCGCCGCACATCGCGGAGCCGGTGATCGTGAGCGTCTTGGTGGCCTGCGGATCCTGCTGCGTTTTGTCCTCGACGCCGCCGAGGACCGGGGTCACCTTCGTGACGATGCGGACGTGTTTCGGTACCCAGACCTCGAGCCCGCCGAATCCGAGCGATACGTTGAGCGTCGCCTGGTCAGCGAACTGTGCGTCGCGCAGGTCGAGCTTTGCCCCACCAAACCACGCCGAGATCGAGCCCTTGTCGAATGTGCCGGTAACCTTTCGGTCGACGCCGCTGAAGAGCACGTTCGCGTCCGCGTCACCGGTTTCCTGCTGCATACCCCTGTGACCAAAGTCCTTGCCGAACAGCACACGCGCGCCGAGGAGGACGATGACGATCGGCCAAAAGATGTTCCATGCCGAGCGGTTGAACAGGTTGGTCTGATCGATCAACATGATGATGCCAACGAGGACGATGATCATCGGACCGAACACGTGGCGTCGGTTGCCGCGCCACGCGAGCAGTCCGACGGCGATGATCGAGAGCGGCCACCAGAGCCCCATTACGTTGTCGGCCCACGAGATGTTGAACTGCTGCAGCAGGAACCCGACGCCGAGAAGGATAATTACGAATCCAAAGTAATTGCGCATAAGTTGGTTCTCAATAGTGGAAAACGTTTTCAGGATAGCAAAGAAACGACCGACCGTCGATTAATCTTCGGCGCTTCCACAGTTGACTCTTTTCGTTAAAACTGTTACAACCATCGCGTTCGTTCACCGGAGCTCGAATTGGGCTCTACCCGCACTACCACCGCAGCAGAAGGAGTCCCACATGGATGGGAGATTGCTGAAGGCGGCACATATCGCGCTGTTCGATTGCCTCGGCCTGAAGGCCACGGAGAACCTCCTGATCGTCGTCGATCCGGTGACGCTCGAGGTCGGTACGGCGCTCCGCGAGGCCGCGTCCGGCAACTGCCGCGACGTGCTCTTCCTCGAGATGTCCCCGCGCGCGCGGCACGGCGATGAACCGCCCGAGCCCGTGGCCGCGGCGATGGCGGCGTCGGACGTCATGATCCTGCCGACGACGATGTCGCTCACGCACACCGCGGCGACGAGACGCGCGACGAAGGAGTTCGGTCGTCGGGCGGCGACGATGCCCAGCATCACCCCCGAGATCTTCGCCCAGCTCGGCAACGCGGACCTCACGGTCCTCGTCAAGCGCACGAAGAAGCTCGCGGAGGCGCTTCGCAACGGCACCACGATCCGCGTGATCAGCCCGTCGGGTACCGACCTCACCTTCTCGCGGGGCGACCGCGAGGTCTACGAGGACTGCGGTCTGCTCAGCGAGCCTGGGAAGAAGGGCAACCTGCCGCCGGGCGAGGCGTTCTTCGCCCCGCCGGAGGGCTCGGCGAACGGCCACATCGTGGTCGACGTGTCGATGGCGGGCATCGGTCTGCTCAGCACGCCCATCACGATCCTCGTCGAGAAGGGTGTCGCCACCTACATCGATGGCGGCGCTGACGGCGACACGCTCCGGGGCATCCTGGAACAGGTCGGTCCGAAGGCGTTCACCCTCGCCGAGTTCGGCGTCGGCACGTTGCCGGTCGACCATGCGGTGGGCAACATCCTGCTGGACGAGAAGATGTTCGGCACCTGCCACTTCGCGTTCGGCAACAACATGTCGATGGGCGGGGTGAACGACGTCCCGGTCCACCTCGACGGGATCGTCAACGAACCGACCATCGTGGTCGACGGCGAGACGCTCATGCAGGTGGGCACGCTCGTCGAGTGAACATGCTCGTGTCACACATCTCCGGCCGGGTCCTTCGGGATCCGGCCGGAAAGAATTTTTCTACCTCGTTTCCTCCTGCGTCACCGGTCAACGACGTTTGTGTCGCGATGCGCGATCATCTGTGTATCGCCTTCCGTGCGCTACGTTTCCGGGGAATGCGAAGGGGCACCTCATGCGCGGTCGCACGGACGAGCGCGGTCAGAAGCTCGCGGTCCCCGATCAGGCTTTCGTCTATAAGGAAATAGTCCTTCGCACCCGGATATGGTGGTGCCTCGGTCGGATGCTCCAACAACGCTTTGCCTGCGCTGGTCGGTTTGAGGTATAGCTGGTCATCGCACACGAGCGCCACGACCTTGTCGTCGCAATACAGCGCGTACTCGCCGAACATCTTGCGGCTCCTGATATCGCCTGCCTTCGATGCTTGGTCCTGTATGTAATCGATGGTCGCTTGAGAAGTACTCATGTATCGACTATATCATGCCTTGACATAATGCACGTGTTCCGTTAGTATTGAACGTTTCAGTTCTACCCTCGACACCGTCGAGCAGCACATCGCTCGTTCAATACCATCCGCACCTCCCCGGAGGTACCCAATGTCACTCACGCTGATGAAACGACCGCTGCTGCCCGGCATGCCCGCCGAAGGCGAGCCCGTGCACACGCACAACACCTTCACTAGAACGGTCAGTCTCAACTGCACGCCCGATGTCCAGGCACAGGCCACCGCCGACCTAAAGCGAATCGACCTGCTTCTCTGGGCATTCGCGAGTATTCCCATCACGGGAACGATCATCATCGTCGTACTGCCCGGTCAGCCGATCGCGTTCGACGGCATCTTGACCGCCTACTACTGGGAGTCCATGGATTCGCTCCGCAACGAGCATCTCCGGCGCGTCGACTTGGCGATCACGAACTTCAAGCGCACGTACCAGCCATGGCTCGAGCGCGCCGAGTTCAAGATGCGGCAGACGATCCTGATCGAAACGGATAATAAGACGTAACCTACGTCACGTTCGTATCAGTCACACGAAAGAACCTCACCGTTCATCGTGTGGCTCTTTCGATTACGCCGGATTCTACCGTTGACGGCTTAATTAGCCGAACAACCCCGCGAACGCGTTGTTGCCCATGTGGAGCAGGATCGACGCGCGGAGGCTACCGGAGTGTATGCGAATGAAGCCCGCGATCAGGCTCACGAGCGCGATACTAAGCCAAGCGGTCGACGCGAGGTTGTGCATGAGCACGCCCTGAAACGACCAACCGACGCAATGAATGAGCACGAACAACACGGTCGTAACGACGTTCGTCATCTTGCCCTTCATGCCGATGGCCAAAAGTCCCGACAGGATGAACCCGCGGAACATGATCTCCTCGAAGATCGGCGTGAGCGTGATGACGTAGATGTACGTCGCCCAGTTATCGACGCCGATGAAGTGTTTATGTATGACGAAGGTCGACAATATCGACGCACCGACCACGACGATCGTCGCGGCACTCCCCCACTTGTACCCGCGCTTCATGGTCGTCGGTGACAGTCCGATGAAGTCTCTTATTGTCATTCCGGTCGGAGGGCCGGAATCCAGATCACTTCTAACACTCTGGATTCCAGCTGGAGCCTGTCCCGGACTACGATCCAGGACTGAAATAACAGAAAGACGCTTTCTCCAAAAAATCCATGGGTACACGACCCACACAAGCGCCTTCATCGATTCCCAGTACGCCACCTCAACCACACTTTGATTGGTACTCCACCATCCAAACGTGATCACAAAAAGCTGGTGGAGCAACCACGCGGAGGTCCAGAGGAAGAAGAAACTTATTATAAATGTGATTAGTAATCGGCGGGACATAGACAGACTCATGCTAGCCAAGTATACATAAAAAGTAGCTTTGAAGCGAAAATTATGGAAACAAAACCATGCCTACGAAAGGTGTAGTTGTGGGTAATGCGATGCGGTCAGCGTGCCGACACGCGGCCGTCGAGGTCGCGCAGCAGCTCGGTCAGCGTCTCGAGGTCCTTCTTCTTGCTGTTCGCGAGAAGTTCGTCAGTCAGAAATTCGAGGCGCGTGAGCTCATGCCCCATCTTTTCACGGCCAGAGGCGGACGCACGCACCGCGCGCACACGGGCGTCGGACGACGGTGGGCCGCTTTTGATGAGGCCGATCTTGGCCATGGGCAGAAGGATGCGTGTCACGCCCGAAGCGGTCATGCCGATCTTTTCGGCCAATTCGATGCGCGACAGCTGACCGTCAGGCGCTTGGTCGAGGCTCAAAAGGATCAGGAACTCGGTGAAGCCGAGTCCGCCGAGCGCACGATCAAAGCGGTTTAAGAGCTTCGATTGCGTATTTGCGAGCCGGAGGAAAAACGACACGGATGGTGGTATGGTCTTCATGGTTGTTGCTTAATACTTGATTGGTCAAGTATATAGCAATGATACGCCGCTGTCAATACTGACGCCATTCCCGTCCCAGTGCTATACTATAGTTGAATATTATTAGTGTGAACATATTATGGATATCCCACAAGGACTGTTCTGCCAAAGCTGCGGCATGCCGATGTCGAAACCCGAGGATTTCGGTACGAACGCGGATGGCGGTAAGAATGAGGACTATTGTAGTAACTGTTTCCGGAACGGAGCGTTCACCAATCCGTCCATAACGCTTCCCGAGATGATCGAGTTTTGCGCGGGCTTCTCGAAGGACATGGGAATGACGCCTGAGGCCGCGCATGCGATGCTGACGGAATTCCTCCCGACGCTCAAGCGCTGGAAACAGTAATCCCCTTTCCCATGAAGACACGCTCCATCCGGGGCGTGTCTTTGGTATTGACAACTATTGGTTTTGATGGTATTTTCATCGGTCGCCAACCTGGCGAGAAGTAGCATCGCAGTCCTTTTCAGAGGAGGATCCAGCGTGCCTAGCGCATCGGAGATCCGACATCAGTTCGAACAGTCAGGCAAGAACATTCGCTGTACTGCGCTGCGGGCGAAGTTTGGCGGAACGAGTCCCTGTGGCCATCTCATCGTGGAGGACGGCAAGGTCTGCTGTCGGTGCGGCACCGAGCACTCCCTCGTGGAGCTGCTGGTGGCCACCACGGAAGGCAATGCGTACCGGCTCCGCGATCTGCAGCTCGAATTGCAGCGTCAGTTCTGGCAGCTTCGTGTCGAGGACATCGCCAGCAAGTACTACCAGCACAAGGTACTGCCGATGGGCTTCACGCCTCAGCTCCCGAGGTGGATCCTCGACCGGATCTACCTGATCGAGAAGTTCGGCTTCCGGCCCGTTTATGTCCCGGGTGAGCTGGGCGGCGACTGGGTGCTGTTCGAGTACGATATCGCCAAGGATACGAAGACGTGGAACGTTCCCGAAGACCTCTGGGGATCGCGCACCGATTCTTCGCACTACCAGCGTGTCGTCGACCGCGGTATGGTCTTCAATCTGATCCACGTACTCGCGAGCCAATTCGCCGTTCCGAAGTCATGGGTCTCTCCTCCTGAGAACCGGGCGACCTGGCGTAGTATCAGCGAGTGGCGGTACCTGTGGACGATGAACGACACGGGTCACGTGGACTCCGACTGGGACGAGTACGTCCATTGGATCTGGGGCCACGATACGCGAAAGGTCGCCACCTGGAGCGATTATACGTCCATGAATCTCACGATCGAAAGACGGGCGCGCGTGGAATTCACGATCTGCGAACGCCTGCGCTAGTTCTGCACCGTGACCGTCACTGGTCATGTCAGCCACAAGGAAAAGTCCCACAAGACAACGCCGTGTGGCTTTTCCGTTTTACGTAACTTTCGTGAAACCAAACTACCTGTTCACGTTCACGTTACCCACAGTTCCGGTCGTTCCGGATCCCGTACTTCCCGTCGACGTGGTCGCGTCCGGTACTGCGATACCGATCGGGACGGTGTTGCCTGGCAGGTCCTTCACGAGCGGGACGAGCACGTACTTCTGGTAGGCGGAGGGCGGATTGGTGATCGGGAACCGTAGCGTCGGAATGAACAGGTCACGCTGTCGGTTGTCGGTGTAGGTCGAGGAGGCCATGAGCACGCGATCGGGTGTGCCGAGGGAAAGCGTCGTGGTCGTTGTCTTTATCGTGGAATCCATGGGCGCGCTCTCATACGAACCGTACAAGCCGCCCTGCTCCGCGATCTTCTTGACCGCGGCGAAGTCAACAATAGCATCGTAGGCCGAGCTCGTGAATTCGAGCGTCGAGAGGCCGGAAAGCGATGTTACCGCGGACGAGTTCATGTCGATCGACAGTGTGAGGCCCATGGGATCGCCGTTCTGCTGTACGACCGGTGTACCATCGATCTGCAGAGGGTACACGACCTGGACGTAATTCGT